>CAJXRJ010000882.1 GCA_913058555.1 uncultured bacterium | reverse complement strand
GGGCGGCCTTGGGTTCGACCGGGGCGGCGAGAGCGACGGGTGCCGCGGGTTCCTCGGCGGAGCGACGCTTTTCCTGGGTGACGCCCTCCAACGGTAACAGCTCCTTCTCGAGCGGGGAGGCCGGGGTCTCAGGGGCCGCCGCAAGGCTCAAGTCCTCGACGTCGACGGGTGCCCCCGGCTCCGAATAAAAGAACCAGCCCGCGACCCCCAGGCCGATCACGGCCAGGGCGGTGAATCCGATCGTCTTGAATGGGTGCTGCAACTCCGTCTCCCTCGGGGTCGAAACTTGTCGTATCTGAGGTCGTACCTACGACCATCCCCTCCACGCGTTGGGGAAAGGGCCAGCCTATTGACCTTTGGTAGGGTGCGATTCCGCCGCCAGCCGTTGCCGCTACTCAGAATACTACGTCGGCAGGTATTGGAACGACGAGACCGCGCCACTGCCCTCCAAAACGCCGAGCCCAGCCCATGAAGACAATCTCCACTTTCCCCCTTGCCGTCGCCTGCGCCCTCTTCACAGGTTGCATCGCAGCCCCACCGATAGGGGGAGCGGGCGCCACTGCGGCAGAACCTAGCGGGCCGACCACCATCGCTTTCGGCGCCTGTTGTGACCAGAACCGCGAGCAGCCGATCTGGGATGCGATCGTTGCGGCAAAGCCCGACCTGTTCATCTTCGCGGGTGACAATATCTATGGGGACACCCAGGACATGGCTGTCCTCCAAGCCAAGTACGACCAGCTCGCAGCGCAGCCGGGCTACCAGCGGCTGCTCGAGTCATGCCCGATTCTGGCGGTCTACGATGACCACGACTACGGCCAGAACGACGGCGGCCGCGAGTATCCGATGCGGGCGGAGTCAGCGGCGATGTGTCTGGACTTCTTCGGTGTCCCGGAGAACGACTCGCGCCGCGGGCACGAAGGTGTCTACGGGGCGACGATCCTGGGTGAACCCGGGAAGCGCGTGCAGGTCATCCTGCTCGACACTCGCTACTTCCGCGATCCGATCGTTCGCGGCACCCTCACCGCCGAGGAACGTCGCGAGGCCAATGTCGTTGGCTGGTACAAGCCCACAGAAGACACCACGCGCACGCTCTTGGGTGAAGCGCAGTGGCGTTGGCTCGCAGGGGAACTCCGCAAGGAAGCGGAGGTCCGGCTGGTGGTCTCCAGCATCCAAGTGGTGCCCAATGAAAAGGGAATGGAGTGCTGGGGCAACATGCCACATGAGCGCGAATCGCTCTTTGGCCTGATCGAATCGACCGACGCCAATGGCGTCGTCTTCCTCAGCGGTGACGTTCACTTCGCCGAGGTCTCTCGCTCCGACGAAGGCCCGTATCCCCTGTACGACTTCACCTCTAGCGGGTTGGCGCAGTCCCCGCACCTCACTTGGCCCGCAGCGGTCAATTCCTATCGTCAGCCCGACATGCTGTATGACGGTCAGAACTTCGGGCTGGTCCGTTTTGACTGGAACGGGGACGACACACAGCTGCGCCTGCAGGCCTGCACGGCTGAGGGCGCCGTCGCGTTCGAGCAGGTCGTGCCGCTCAACCGCCTGCGCCCAACGGACTGATCCACGTCGGGGCCGACTCAGCGTCCTTGGGCTTCGGTGTCCAACGGTAGCCGGTCAAAGCTCCCGTGAAGAACGAGGGGCTTTGGCGGCCAGTCGATGGGCGCCCCGGTGGCCGCGTCCTCGCAGCGGGCAAGTTCGATGTCGAAGTTGCCGCTGAGTTCACCGGGCTCGGCCAAGTCGGTAGTAGCGAGCACGCCCACCGCCGGATCATCGGGCCGGCAGCGCACCCGCCGGAGGCGGTCTTCGAACACCATGTTGAAGACCACCCGGGTCTCGGGCGTCGCCTGTCCTTCCGCGTCGACGACAATGACGACTTCCCAATCGTCGGAGCTGAGTTCGAGGCGCCTGGGACTGGCGCTGCCGATGACGGTGCCGGAACTCGTTGAGTTGAATCCAAGGTCCGCGTCGAGTCCAAACAAGTGGGGCGGGAGAAGCCCCCCCAGCGGTAGGCCGAGGCGAGGCCGGATGATCTGCACCACGAAGGCCGGACCCGCTGAAGACCCAGGGACGATGCTCGCGACCGGGCGATCTGGCCTCATGGCGATCAAGGCGCTGACGGCCAGGAGCAGCAGCAGGAGAACGACCTGCAACGGACTCACGCCACCGCTGCGTTTCTGATTCTCGTTGGCCATCACATCTCCGTCGTGTGCCCGCCCGACCTCATCGGGCGCATCAAGCAGGTGCCGCCAGGGCGGCCCAGGTCACTTTGCATTCCTGCCTGCACTACACGTCACGTGGTAGGACTCCGCCAACCACTTCTCCCAGATGCGTGGGCGGGGAGGGCGTCGGCCGTGAAGCGGGCCGTGACCCAGCCACCGGACCTGCCGGGAACCGTCCCGAGATGAGGTGCCCTGGGCGGATGGCGGCCTGGAGTCCATCAAGCAGGTCGCGACCGTCCGGTGGGCCCCTGGCGCCTGCCCCTGAAGCCGTTAGCGGGGCCGGAAACGGGCCCAGGGGGCAGTGGTGGGGGGCTGAGAGGGCTTCCGCTGGCAATCCGGATTTTGGTGGCAGCTGCAGCGCTGCCTTTTCGCGTGCGTTGGTGGAACCAGTCAACCACCAAGCGCCATGCCACTCACAGCCAACATTCTCGCCACGCTCAGCCAGTCCCAGCCCCTGAGCCTGTCTCTTATACACATCTCCGAGCCCACGAGACTAGGCATGATC
>CAJXRJ010000881.1 GCA_913058555.1 uncultured bacterium | reverse complement strand
TCTACACACTGCATATCGTCGGCAGCGTCAGATGTGTATAAGAGACAGCCCAAGCCTCGAACCCCAACGAAAGCCATGAGCAAAATCATCATCGTCGACGACTCCGTCACCATGCGGCAACAAGTCAAGCGTGCCCTTGAGCCCGGTCAATTCGAGATCGTCGAAGCCGTCGATGGGCAGGACGGCTTGGACAAGGTCAAGGCGGACAAGGACATCGACGTCATGATCCTCGACATCAACATGCCGCGCATGAATGGCATCGAGCTTGCCGAAGCCCTCCATGCCGAGGGCCGCATCGCGGCTGGACTGAAGATCGTCATGCTGACGACGGAAGGCCACGCGGACCTGATCCAGCGGGCCAAGACCGCGGGCGCCAAGGGCTGGATCGTGAAACCCTTCAAGCCCGAGATGCTCTTGGCCGCCGTCCAGAAGATGGCTGCGTAGGCCGCGGCCTGTTCCGGCGAACCCGCGTCGAGCCTCCTTACTGGAAGAGGGACCGCAGGGCAGGGCTTGCGAGCCATTGGCTCAGTTGGAGCCCCTCCCCCTCAAACCCAGCGACCGTCATGCGGGCCCGAATCTCGCCCGGGTCTGAGGCATCGAAGACCCCGAACAAGGCGCCATCCAATGGCTCGCCGAGGCGGCCGAGCAGAAGGACTTTGGGGGCAAGGGCCTCGTGGGTGCACGCGCGGAAGGCGTCCTTTCCATCCGGCGCCACCATCACGACGAAGTCAGCCAGCACGGGGAGGGAAACGTCCTGGCCCTCCGCTTCCCGCGCCGCATCGAACGCGACCTCCATCTTGGGCAAATCCCGGAGCGTGCCCGGGGCCATCAGCGGAAAGGCCTCCTGGCGGAAGATCCCAAGCTTGGCTGCGGGGTCTTGCGCGGCGACGGCCATCGCGCTGTCCACGCTCGCTGCGTCCAGGACGAAGAGGCCACGCAGGTCATTTGTGGCCTTGTTGTTTCCAAACTGCCCGGCGAGCAACATTGTGCCCTGGGCAGCGAGCCGCCCCATGAAGTCGTAGTGCCCGTTCAAAGCAGAGGTCGCCTCGGCGTCGGATAACACTGCTGAATCAATTCCCGCTCGCAGGAAAACCAGAGTGAATTCGTCGGGGGAGACGCCTTGTTCCCGGGGAGAAGGCCCCTGGGACCCAACGCTGCCGGATCCTGGGGCCTGGCAACCCGCTGCCGCAAGCGTGAGGAGCGCAGCGAATCGAAACGTGAGTTCGGTGACCATCTCCAAACTCTACTGATCTGACCGCTCTCAGGCTCCTCACTCACGCGTCGCTTGCCAACACGTCGAGCCAGACGTCGGCCCTCGGCCGAGCGTGGTCGCGACCGGCCGCTTCTGTCAGTATCCCGCCGATGGACACGGGCACGCCCAGACTCGAAGACCGCCTCAAGGAGTTGTCGCAGAGACTTTGCGCTTCACTCGACGCGGTGATTCGAAGCGCCCTCGACGCGATCGAGGAAGTGCCGGGGGACAGCCTCCGTCCGGTGCTATTGACGTCTAAGCTGGGGCTCGACAAGAGCCTCGCAAGCCGAGTCGTTCGAGCCATCGGAGCGGACGACCCGATCCGCGCGCTTCACTGCACTCCGACGCCCCAGGGACTTGCCCTCGTGGCCCGCGCCGCAAAGGACGCGGGGGCGAATCGGACCCAAATTGAATCCATGGAGGACGCGTCCGCCGCCTACGGCGAACTGCTCGCTGAATTCTCCGGTGGACGCACAGACCTCGAAGCGACCCTGGCAGGCTGGATCCCCGAACAGAGGGAACGCGCGGAGAGGGACGCGCGCCGCTCGGTCTTCCGCGGCATGACCACCCTTAGCGGCACCCGAACCAGCGCGAACTACAACTCGCTCTACCTGGTGCCGCCGGCGACGGACTCATCAGGCACGCAAGATGCGGCGCTAGACCTCGATTACGTGAATAGCCTGCTCGTGACGGTTCGGCAGGACCTGAGGCGACTACGGAACGGCGCGCGACTGCACGTCATGAGCCTGCTGGCTGATCCTCACCTGGGGGACGACCCACTCCCGAGCGGTCGCCGCAAGGGGGCACCGCAGGCACGCTTTACGCTGGGTGGGGTTCCCCTCGAAGAGGATCTCTCGGCTCTCCTGCTCCGCGACCTCTGCTCCCATCCGCTCCCGGAACTGGAGCTCCAACAGACAGGGGAGCGAATCATGGTCTCCGTCCACCCGGACTCCCTCGATGTGAACGAGTTCGCGACCATCGGCATGGGCTGGCGAACCCATCGGCACTTTCCGCGGTACTCGTCGGCTTCGCAAACCCACGGCTCCATCTCGATGACGGCCTCGAGTCCTAGTGAAGCGCTGGTCGTCGATCTTTTCCTCCATAGGGATCTGGAATGGAAGGGCGCACCGTTTGCCTCCAAGTCGGACGGCGTCGGGCGCTACGGCCCCCATCTGGACCCAGAGACTCTCCCCCGCGCGGAGCTGGAAGTCTCCCCCGCCGCCCTCAATCTTGACGCTCACCCCAGCGGACTCTCCAGCCCCGACGTGCGAGCGTGCGGCGCCATCGCGGAGAACGCCTGCCGGGAAGCCGGTTACGACCTGGCTGACTTCTCCAAGTACCGTTTCAAGATTGCCTTCCCGACCCCAACCGAGCAATTGACGATCTGGTGGGAGCTCCCAAAGGCACCAACAGGGGCACCCCACAGCTCCTAGCAGGCCGTTGAACAAGTCGGCTATTCAGAATGTCGTCCATCGGAC
>CAJXRJ010000880.1 GCA_913058555.1 uncultured bacterium | reverse complement strand
AGATCATGCCTAGTCTCGTGGGCTCGGAGATGTGTATAAGAGACAGCCATTGAGGAGCCTGCGCGCCTCGGGGATACGTTTGGCTGCGACTAGATCGTCCAGCAAGGAGCCCATGGCGGCGGCGTCCTCCGAGATCGATTGGATCTTGCGTGCGGCGAACTGCAGCTGGATGGCGAGGTCCAAGCGGCCCGCACGCTGGAAAGAGTCCGCGAGTTGCATCACGGTCCCGGGCGTGACCGACGACGCGAGGGCCTTGGCAAAGGCCTCCCGTGCGCGGCGGAATCCCACGCGTGGCTCGCCGATCTTCGCGAGCACTTCATCCAGGTCGGATTCACGGCCGCCAATGAAGGCACGGCGGAGCTGATAGACGAGGTCGTCGCGTTCGGGATCCTTGACGTCACGGGCGGTGAGTTCAATGAGCAGCCGCTCTGCTTCTTTGGCGTCGTCGGCGGGAAGGCTGAGCTGGGCGACTCTGAAGGCGCTCTCCAGGACTTCCCGTGCCTGGCGTTCTTCGAGCTCCGCGTGCAGGGCCCAACCCTCACCGAAATCCGGTGCCTGTTGGGTGAGACTGCGGGTGCGCTGCAGGGCTGCAAAGGTCTGTCCTTCCAGGGCCTGGAGCTTCGCGATCTCAAGCCTGAGCTGCTTATCGCCCCTTCGGTAAGACGTCTCGAGCAGCTCGAGGTCCTCCCGGGCCTTGGTATAGCTCTTGAGGTCGCGGTAGAGAGAGGCGCGCGTCTCCAGGAGCTGCGCGACGACCTCCTTGTCATCCGAGAGTCGCGACGCGTCGAGGGCCTTCTCAAGTCGCATGAGGGCCCCCCCCCTGTCAAAAATTGGGCTGGGCATCTCGGCCCGGATCTCCGCGAGTATCTCCGCGGGCTCCTTGGGCTTGCGAGTTGCGACGACCGCAACGCCGACGCCGCCGGCGGAGAGTGCGAGTAGTAGGGCTGTTGCCGTGGTCCACTTCATGACTTATGCGAGCAGGCTAAACTTGCGGAGCCGCAAAGTTGGTGTCGAGAAGCCCGTACTTGCGCATTTTGTTGAACAGCGTCGAGCGATTGATTCCAAGGTCGCGGGCAGCGAAGTCGCGGCGGCCCTCGTGACGGAGCAGGGCGCGCTCGATCAGGATCCTCTCGGGGCCTTCCAGGGCCTCCTTGAGGGGCACGACTTGCGTCAGGTCCGTAAGCCACTCCAGCCCCAGCGGAAGGGTCCCTTGGGCGCCAGCGCCCTCGGCGGCGGCCTCCAGCAGCTCCTGGCCGAGGTCGGTAGGTAAGAGTTCCCGCTTGACGCCGCCGTCGGTGGTGGGGGCGAGGAGCACGGCGCGCTCGAGGGAGTGCTCCAGCTGCCGCACGTTGCCGGGCCACGTCCCCGCCGCGAGGATCGAGAGGGCCCCCTGGGAGATGCCACGGATGGGCTTCTGGTATTCCTTGGCGAACCGTTCGACGAAGGCCTCCGCGAGGGGGGCAAGGTCCCTCGACCTCTTGCGCAGGGCCGGGACGTGGACCTCGACCACCTTGAGTCGCCAGTAGAGATCCTCGCGGAAGGAGCCGTCCGCGACGCGCTCTTGGAGGGACGCGTTGGTGGCAGCCACGATGCGCACGTCGGTCTTTCGCGTGTGGGACTCGCCGACACGCTCGAAGACCCGGTCTTGCACGACGCGCAGAAGCTTCACCTGGAGCTCCGGCGGTGCGCTGTCGATTTCATCCAGGAAGATCGTGCCCTGGTCCGCGGCTTCGAATCGGCCGGGGCGTTCTGCGTCCGCGCCGGTGAACGCGCCTTTGGCGTGGCCGAAGAGCTCGGCTTCGAGAAGCCCGCCCGGCAGCGCCCCGCAGTTGACTTCCACGTAGGGCTTCCCCTGCCGGCTCGAAGCCTGGTGAAGCGTCCGCGCCAGCAGGGACTTTCCGGTGCCGGTCTCCCCGAGGATCAGGACGGTGGCGCGCGTATTTGCAACGGACTCCAGGGTCCGAAGCACGTCGCGCAGGGCCGGATCGCGGGTCAGGATGCTGCCGAAGGAGAAGCGCCCGTCGAGTTCATTACGAAGGGCCGCGTTCTCTGCGCTCAGGGACTTGGATTCGAGGGCGCGGGCGACTCCGATGATGAGGTCGCTGTCCGACGGGTCCGAGGGGATGGCGGTCAGGTCGAAGGACTCGGCGCGATCGCTGTCGCCGATCAGGACGAGGGACGGGGAGCCGTCGAGGCCCCGGAGGGCCTCGATGTCGTCGTCGTCGACGCCGTTCGCATGAACGAGGATGACCTCATAGCGATCGCGCCCGTCGAGGATCTCCTCAAGTCCTGGTCCCCCGTCTGAGTGGCGCGCAGCGGCCGCTCGGCTCGAGAGCAGGGCGGAGGCTTTGCGCCCGCGGGCCACGTCCGGGTCGATGACCAGAACGCGGCGCCCACGGAGCGGAGAGTCACCGGGCGCTCGCCGCGGGTAGGGGCGCGGCACGAAGCTCGGCGCAGGCCCCGTCCCCGTGGGGGGGGAATCTTGGCCACTCGCACCGACGGAGGGGAGCTTAGTCTCGTCCATGTCCACGTACTTCGACACGCACGTGCCGAACCTTGAACATGGTCCAGGCCCCTGCGCACCGGGGCAGGGAATTCGATGCTTTCCCTAACTGGGGGAACGGTCGACGCCGAAGCGAAGCTCGAACGAGAGCTTGGACCCGGAAAGTTCTTCCAGGACGAGGTCGCCGCCTTGCCCCACGGCAATGGCGCCTGCGGCGGAAAGAGCGTTGGGGC
>CAJXRJ010000879.1 GCA_913058555.1 uncultured bacterium | reverse complement strand
CGCCCCGCGGTCCGGCATCGGCCAGTAGGCGACGCCCTGGTCGAGGAACGCTGCGATAAGGCGTATCAGCAGCGGATGCACGTGCAAGTCAGGATCCGGCGCGCCCAAGTGGACCAACTGGTCCCGGCGCCGCGGTCCGGCGCCCTCGTCCGTTTTCATCGGCGCAACCGCCTCGAAGGTCGACCACATGGAAACGAGCGTTCGCTTGGCTAGCTCCCGTTCGCCGATCGGCCCGTGAACGGCCTGTGCCGCTCGGGAAAGTGCCGCCGTGCGACCGGCGTCCACGGACGGGTGCCAATCGCTGAGCACGCACGTCTCGAGGAGCTCCCATTCGAGCGCGGCGCCGCGCGGCAATTCGACGAGGTGCCTGAGGCGCGCGGCGCGGAAGTCCCGCCGCTTCGGTCCGCCCTCGAAGACCGGCCTATCCCCATCCACCATCTCTCCACCGGGCCCTGCGTCATCCTCGATGACGGCGTCGAGATCCTCGGTGAGGATTCGCCCACCGCGAAGGTGCTCGCGAAAGTCGTCCTCGCGCATGTAGGGCTCAGTCCCAAAGATCCGCGAGGCTTCGACCACCGCTCGCGCGAATGGCAAATGCTCGAAGGCGTGTAGCGTGTTGTGGTGGACAAACGAGCGGAGCGGTGTTTGCTGGGGAAGGAGATGGGCGACGTGCTCGATCATCTCCTCCACCGTCCGCTGCGGTCCTGTGGCGGTTTCGCCGGTGACCTGATCCATGACGCCGCTCATTTGACCCTCCGGCGCGCGGCGTGCGGGTGCTCAGAAACCGGCTGGAGCAACTCAGTCCCGGCGATCTCAAGCGTCGTATCGGGCCATTCATCCGCCATGCCCTCGATCCTCGCCAGGAAGGTATGGTCCACCAGCGTGACGTCACTGAGGTCGAGCACGACCTTGGAGACGTCGCCCTCGACCGACGAGAGTGAACGCCTCACGCCGAGGAGGTTGGTGAACGTCGCGGTCCCGTGCAGCGTGAGGCGGAGTTCTTCGCCGTCGCGAGACTCGTCGCACCGGGTGCGGAGAAGCGATCCGAGCGACGCGCCGCGGGCGAGGTGCAAGACGATCTTGAGGACAAGACCCGCGGCGACTCCAATGAGGAGATCCGTCGCAAGCGTGACGATCAGCGTCGTCGTGAACAGGATGAGCTGGTCGTTGCCGATCTGCCGGGCATGGATCAGCTCGGACGGCGATGCCAGCCTGGCACCGGTGTAGACGAGCATGGCTCCGAGCGCCGCGAGCGGGATCATATGCAGAAGACCCGGTGCCAGCGCCACGAAGGCGAGGAGCAGCACCCCGTGGCTGAAGTTCGACCAGCCCGAGCGGGCGCCGGAGTCGATGTTGGCCTTGCTGCGGACGATCTCTGAGATCATGGGGAGGCCGCCGATGGAACTCGAGACGAGGTTGCCAACGCCGACGGCGAAGAGGTCCTTGTTGAGGTTCGACGGCTTCTTCTCCGGGTCCATCGCGTCGACCGCGATGACGCTCAGGGTCGACTCAACGGTGCCTACGAGCGCGAACATCACCACGTACTTCATCGAGGCGCCCGTAAGCACAGCCGAGAAGTCAGGGAAGGCGATGGCGTCGAGGATCGAGCCTGGAAGCGTTACAAGGAACTCCGGCCCGACGTGGTATTGATGCGCCAGCAGCGTGTAATTGTGTTGGTGCTCCAGATCGAAGATGAGCGCCAGCGGAACCGTGATCGCGAGCACGATGAGCGGCGCGGGCACCGCCTTGGCCCAGTTCCACCGAATGAGCGGCCATAGGAAGAGGATCAGGAGCGCCAGGAGCCCGAGCGCCAGGATCTCGGGGTTGGCGTGCATGATGCTCTCGGGGATCTCAGCGAGGAGATGAAGCGGCTCCTTGCCCTCGGGGGTCACCCCGAGGACCGTATGGGCCTGCTTCGAGATGATGATCACGCCGATCGCCGCGAGCATCCCGTGCACCACCGAAGGCGACATTGCGATGCCGGCCGTTGCCGCGCGGGCGAACGACAGGAGGATCTGGATCACGGCGGCGCAGACCCCCACCGCGAGAGCGCGCTTGTAGCCGAGCATCAGGTCGCCGTGGCCGAGCTCCTGAACCGCGCCGATGGCGATGACAATCAGCCCCGCAGCGGGCCCCTTGATGGTCAGGCGGGCGCTACCAAGGAAGGTCGCCATGACCCCCCCGACGATGGCCGTGAGGATGCCAGCGACAGGCGGGAAGCTACTCGCCATCGCAATGCCAAGGGACAACGGGAGCGCGATCAGGAATACGAGGAAACCGGCGCGGAGGTCCGCCTTGTGAAAGGGACCGGGCCACGCCTCCGTGAGAAGGGAGTTGGACATGGGTTGCCGCGCTCCGAACGGAGCACGAATGAGGCGACGAGGAATGAACAGGGGCGGCCATCGCAGCCATCGCTGCGGGCGTCCCGACTAACTCAGACCGTCAGTTCCTCGGCGGTCCCCGGGCCCGAAGCCGCATGTCACGGACTTCGAGTCTCGGTCGCACCCACCACGTCTCGACGATGGCCCCTTCGTGGGCCATGCTCAAGGCACCGGTCAGCGACGCATTCGCGGCGCCAACCTCGTCGTTCTCTTCCTCTTCCGTCTCGATGCCGACGACGCCATCGGCGACCCGTTCACAGGTGACGGCCGGGGCAAGCTGTGCCCGAGTGGACGTCGCCCCACGGAGCGAAGTCTCGCCCCCAGACGCGGCCAGGGACTGGCCCCGCGCAGGCGACCCTCCCCAGAC
>CAJXRJ010000878.1 GCA_913058555.1 uncultured bacterium | reverse complement strand
GAGATCATGCCTAGTCTCGTGGGCTCGGAGATGTGTATAAGAGACAGGGACCTGATCGGGGCCTGCGACAAAGCATGGGGCTCCGAGTCCTGGTACCCCATCTTCAAGGAAGTTACTGGCTTCCAAGAAGGCGCCAAGGACCTCCGTAAGCCCTGGAGGAAGTTCGCGAAGCTGATCAGCTTCCAGAAGGGCGCTACGCTCTTCCACCCCGGTGGCTGGGGCGTTGGCGAGGTCCTCGAAATGGACGCCTCCGGCGGGCACGTTCGCGTCAAGTTCTGGAACGGCCGCACGGACAACTTCCCGTTGACCGCGGCCATGGACATCTTCGATCCGCTGCCCGAGGGCGACCTACGCGCGCGCAGCCTGAAGGACGCCGAAGGTCTGAAAAAGGAAGTCAAGGCAGAGCCCCTCGCGGCCCTGTCCGCGGTACTGACGCGCCACAACGGTCGCGCCACGACCACGGTCATCAAGACCGCCATGATGCAGATTGGCATCGAAGGCAGCGCCTGGTCGGCCTGGTGGCGTAAAGCCCGCAAGCTCGCGGAGAACTCCGATGAGCTCGAGGTCAGCGGCACGCCGCAGAAGTCGACGGTCACCCAGCTCCTGGTCAAGAAAGACCCGGGCGAGGCCCTGCGACGGATCCTCAAGCGCTCCACCAACCTCACCGAGGTTCACGGTCGCGTGCGTGACCTCTTCGTGGGCGCAGGCGTGAATGAAGAGCTCAGCGCCATCGCCATCGAGGAACTCGAGATCGCAGCGGCCACGGAAGCCGAGCCGCTGCCCGAGCGCCTTGCCGCATGGCTGATGCTGCGGGACAAGACGGACAAGTCGCCCAAACTCATGCGTCGCGTGCTGTACGAGGTCATGCAGGCCCCGGAGCCGCCCGACCCCTCCCAGCCGCCCGAGATTTGGAAGCTCTTCCAAGCCCTTCCCGGCGCGAAGGACCAAGAGCGCTCGGTCGACATCCTTCCGGAGCTATTCGGCACCGGTGGCGCTGAACTGGCCCTTGAGGCCGTTGATGCGGACCTCGCCGAGGCCAACGCGGAAGTCGCGGCCTTCGACGGCGACGAGGGTGACACCACGGCGACGGCGGCCTCGACCGACGAGACCGTGGCCGATGAAGCGACAGAGGAGCCATCCGCCGAGGAGGCCGATTCGAGCGATGAAGAGGCGGCGTCGGCCGACGAAGCCGCTTCCGCAGACGAGGACGCAGACGGGGACGGCGCTGAGGAAGACGGCGAGAAGGTCGACGATCTTTCTTGGATCGAAGACGTCCTCCCCCACCTCCAGCACGCCGCCCCTGGCCAAGTCCGTCCCCTCGTGGACAAGCTTCGCAACGCCGGCCGCGAGTCGGAGCTGCGCGCACACTACGCGGGTCTCTTGGCTCGACCCCTCCGTAACCCGACGCTCATGATCGTCCTCGCTGACCGTTTCGAAGACGGTGGCGAGCACGCGGATATGCCGACTCCGGTCCAGCGCGGCCAGGCTCTGCTTTCCCTCGCGGTCAACACGTTCCAGGAGCGACGGGGCAACCCGCAGCTCACTCGGATTTCAGGTCGTCTGACGGACTTCTTGGCCAAGGGCAAGACCCCCATGCTGAAGGAGCTCTTCAAGACCGCCGACCTCTCGGCGCTGCGGAGCGCCAACGTCACCGCGAGCCGCGGCGTCGACAACGAGATCGACAACATCATCACTGAGGTTGCCCTTCTCAAGGACAAGCAGTTCTTCGCCCAGGACGGCGGCTTCTTCTGGGAAGGCGCCACGATCTGGACGACGAAGGCTGGCCTTCGTCGACGCTCCGCCGAGCTCAAGGAGCTTCGCGAGGTCAAGATCCCCGAGAACCAGGACGCCATCGGCCGCGCCGCCTCCTTCGGCGACCTTTCGGAGAACTCCGAATGGGAAGCCGCCATCGAAGAGCAGCGCAACCTCACCGCGCGTGCCATGGAGATGGAAGAGGAGCTCCGCGAGACGGACCTCATCGAAGAAGCTGCGATCCTTGAGGACACGGTGTGCCCGGGCACACGCGTCACGTACCGCGACCTCGCTGAGAGCAAGGAAGCCAAGGTCCTGATCCTCGGGCCGTGGGACGAAGAAACCGTCCTCGGCACCCAGGTGATCTCCTACCGCGCTCCCCTCGCCCAAGGCCTTCTCGGCCTGAACGCCGGCGAGAAGGCGACTGTCAAGCTGCCCGGCGGCGACATCGAGCTCGAGGTTCTCTCCATCGAGGCCCCCGATCTCGTTGCGATCGGCTGAGTGGCTGAAGGCGCAGCAAGCGCCGAGACGGAACAAGAGCCCCGCGCACCATCGGTGTGTGGGGCTCTTTTGTGCCCTGCCCGACCGGTGCCGCCAGGCTCTAGATCCGGCCAATTTCACTCCGCGTGGAAGGGCCACGGAGGTGCCGCCAGCATCTCCCTGGAGTCAAAAAAGTGGGCCTTGGGCGCAGAAACCGGCCCTTCAGCCCCAAGCATGGCTCAAAAAAAGACTTAGGGAGCCCCAGGGGCGCGACGCTACCCGCTCTCGGATCAGGCGAGGCCTGGGGCAGGGAGGGAAGTTCCGAATCAGTCCAGGAAACTAAGCATCAGTTTGTCATGATGAAGTGCCGAAGGTAGCCTATTCACCCCCGGCGATCCCTTCGAGGATGCCCCAACACCCCGTGCAAACCGCCTCCACCAGCCCCAGCACGCCGGCCCTTCTCAAGGTCCTGGCCGATCCGACTCGCCTGCGCGCCTTGGCGCTGCTCGCGTCGGAGGAGCTA
>CAJXRJ010000877.1 GCA_913058555.1 uncultured bacterium | reverse complement strand
GCGTCCGATGGACGACATTCTGAATAGCCGACTTGTTCAACGGCCTGCTAGGTCGCCCTCGCCCGTGGGGCTATGGCACCCGTGGGTTCGGACCATGACGTGGCATGAAGTCGGCCGAGGCCCGCGGAAGCCGGCCACGAGCCCCCCGGAAGCTTCGGCGACGGAGCCTGCGCCGTGAAGGACCCAGGGTCGATGGCAGCGGCAGGGGCTCGATGGCCCGGGCCTGACGCCGCTGCGGCGTGGTTTGGGCATTCCGGTGGTTCATGCTCCCGAAGATCGCGGCCCAAGAGTCCAAGGGCAGGGCCCAGATCACCCAGGGGCCCCGGTACATTCGTCGGCCATGTCCGACACGCCCACAACTACTGAGTCCCTGCCGACGCCCGCTGACTGGCGCGCCCTCGTCGCCAGGGAACTCGGTCCCGACAAGAGCTTCGAGGAGACCCTCCTCACGAAGACCCTTGAGGGGCTCACGATCGAGCCGCTCTACACCGCTGATTCGGCCCCCGCCCTGGGCGCCGACGTCGCTCCACGCAGCGGCGCCTTTGGGATCGCCCAGGGGGCGGGTCATCCGGTCCCGGCGATCTGCAATCGACGCATCCTCGAGGACCTCGAAGGGGGCGCGACGGGCTCGGTGATCCAACTCGACCAGACGGAGGTCCCGGACCTGACCGCGATGGACAAGCTGCTCGACGGCGTGTTCCTGGAGGCCATTCCGGTGCTCTTCTCGACCCAGGCCGAGGGACTGCCCCTCGCCGCGACCTTCGCGGCCCTCTGCGCGGAGCGGGGCCTTGAGCCCGAGCAAGTGGCGGCGCACTTCGGCATGGACCCCATCGCCACCCTCGCCCGGGACGGCGTGCTGCCCGGCGATCTCGAGGACGCCAAGAAGGAGCTCTGCCTGCTCGCGGCCCACAGCCGCATGTGCTTTGACCACGCCCGGTCCATCGCCGTGGACAGCTCCGTCTGGCACCGCGCCGGCGCGAACGCCGCCACCGAGCTCGGCCTCGCTGCCGCCACCTTCACCGAGTACCTCCGCTGGCTCCAAGAGAGCGGACTGCCACCCGCCGCGGCCCACTCGGAGTTTGTCTGGCGCATGGACGTGGGCCGCGACGTTTTCGGCAACATCTCGAAGCTGCGCGCCGCCCGGGTCCTGCACGCCAAGATCCTCGGCGCGTCCGGCATCGAAGAAGCGACGCCCCTTGTGATCCACGCCACCACGTCCCCCCGGGGCCTCGCAGCATCGGACCCGTGGACCAATATGCTCCGCACCACCCTCGGCACCTTCGCCGCGGGCGCTGGCGGCGCCGACTGGATCACTTCCGTCCCCTTCGACGCCCCGATCGCCGAGGCGCTCGACGGGCACGAGCCCAGCGCCCTCGGGCGGCGCGTGGCCCGCAACGCCACCCTGGTCCTCGCGCGGGAGTCGCAGCTCGACTTCGTCGGTGACCCCGCAGGTGGCAGCTACTTCGTCGAGACGATGACCCAGGACCTTGCCCGCGGAGCCTGGGACGTCTTCACCTCCATCGAAGCCGCCGGTGGCATGGCCGCCGCCCTTGCCGCTGGGGACGTGGATGCCCGGGTCGAAGCCGACCTCAAGGCCCTCGAGGGCCGCATTCGATCCGGTGCCTTCCCGATGGTCGGCGTCACCGAATTCCGTCCGGCCGAAGGGTCCCGCATGCCGACCACACGGCCGTTCGAAGGCGTCGAAGCCAGCCAACAGGAGGCTCTCTCGCGCCTCAAGGCCCGCGGCCCCATCGCCCTTGGCGCCGTCGACGATTTCCCCCACGCCCAAAAGGCCGCGGCGGCCGGAGCCACAATCGCTGAGCTCGGAGGCGCCCTCGTGCGCGGAGCCCCCATGACGCGCACGCCCCTGATCATGAAGTCCGAAGAAGCCATCGCCACGGAGGTGTCCCTATGAGCCACCTCCCCTCCTTCAACGCCATGGACTTCGACGCCGCCCGGGCCGCATCGGCGCCCCGAGGCACCGACGGCCCCGCGGTCTGGTCCACCCCCGAAGGCATCGACGTCCAACGCCACTACGCCACGTCCCCCGCCCAATCGTCACTTCCTGGCTACCCGCCTTACACGCGCGGTCCGTACTCCACGATGTACGTGCGCCGCCCGTGGACGATTCGTCAGTACGCCGGTTTCAGCACCGCCGAGGAATCCAACGCCTTCTATCGGCGCAACCTTGCCGCCGGCCAAAAGGGCCTCTCCATCGCCTTCGATCTCGCGACCCACCGGGGCTACGACTCGGACCACCCGCGCGTCGTGGGCGACGTCGGCATGGCGGGTGTTGCCATCGATTCCATCCTCGACATGGAGGTTCTCTTCGCGGGCATTCCCCTCGACAAGATGAGCGTCTCGATGACGATGAACGGCGCGGTGCTGCCGATCCTCGCCCTGTACGTGGTAGCGGCAGAGGAACAGGGAGTGGCGCCCGAAGTCCTCAGCGGCACGATCCAGAACGACATCCTCAAGGAGTTCATGGTTCGCAACACGTACATCTACCCGCCGACGCCTTCGATGGAGCTGGTCGCCGATGTGTTCCGATTCACGTCGAAGCACATGCCGCGCTTCAACTCCATCTCGATCAGCGGCTACCACATGCAGGAGGCCGGCGCGACCCTCGACCTTGAGCTCGCCTACACCCTGGCGGACGGCATCGAGTACATCGAGAAGGGCATCGAGGCGGGGCTTGGGGTCGACGACTTCGCGCCCCGACTGAGCTTCTTCTTCGCGGCTGTCTCTTATACACATCTCCGAGC
>CAJXRJ010000876.1 GCA_913058555.1 uncultured bacterium | reverse complement strand
ACGAGATCATGCCTAGTCTCGTGGGCTCGGAGATGTGTATAAGAGACAGTCGTCAGTCATGGGGCGGGGAGAGTCGCGGGGGACGGCTTCAGCACAGTGTGCCGGGAGCCGTGTCGGCTCCCGCCTGCTTTGGCGCTGTTTTTGGGCTCCAAACACCGGGAGGCCGACGCAGCGGGGCGTGGCCGTCCGCCCGATGAACAGACTTCCATCTACGAAGTCGGCGATCCGACCCGGGCGGCTTGAATCAGTCGCCTGGGGACGCACTGGCAGCGCCTTGGGCTGAGCCGGAAAGGGACTCCCCTTTGGGCTCATTCGAGGCTTTCTCGAACGTGGCCGGCGCGTCTCGGAACCGGTCGTGGAGCCAGAAAACCTCATTTGGCCGGTACCGAATCAGTGCCTCCAGCTCGCGGTTCACCCGCGTGGCGACCTCCACGGGACCCAGTCCGCTGAGCTCCTCGGGGTGGATGACCCGCGGGAAGCGGAGCTCGAAGCGCCAATCCCGAAGGGGGTCGGTGCCCGGCGCTCCGTAGCAGCCGTAGAACACGAGCGGCGCCTTGACGCGGCGAATGAGCACGCCAGCGCTGCGATCACAGCCCGCGGGGCGCCCGAAGAAGGGCGCGATGAGGGGCTTCTGACGGGGTCGGTGATCCATCAGCATGCCGACGTTCGAGCCCCCACGAATGGCCTGGGGCACGGCCTGCATGGCGCCCTTGCGGGGGATCAGGCGCATGCCCTGGCCCTCGCGCATGCGCTGGATGTGCTGGGCGACGTAGTCGTTCCGCGGCGCCTTGCCGATGGCATAGGCCGGGCGGAAGCCCACCGTGGTGACCCCGGGGCAGCTCGCCTCCCAGTGGCCCACGTGGCCGGTGATCAGCATGACTCCCTGTCCGCTGCCGAGCAGTTCGCGGGCGGCGGGGTCCATGTAGATGTCGTAGTGGTCCCCGAGCCGCCTGCCCATGACGTGCTTCGAGACACCTTCCGAAACAAGGGCGACGCGCATGAGATGCCGCCATGCTTCCTTGACGACGCCCTGGACCTCCGCTGCGGAGTACTCGGGGAACGCCGCGGAGATGAAGGTGCGGGCCGCCTCGGTGTGCCGCCGGTCACAGACTCGGCCGAGGGCCGCGAGGCTTCGGACGACGCCCGAACGAAGGGGCCGCGGAAGCGCAAGGGCTCCACCTTGGGCGCCGCGCAGCGCGAAGTACTGAACCTTGTGCCAGAGCGATCGAAATCTCTCGTCGCGGAAAGGCGGAACCTCCACCGGCCAGTCGAGATCCCCTGGCTCGATGATCCGGTCGTCGTGGGCCGTGAATCGTTCGAGGGGTACGGCGCCGTCTGCTGGAGAGTTATCCATGGAGACCCTCATGAATAGCAGCACGCTCACGCTGAGCGCGAGATTCAGGAAGCGAATCCACGAGTGCCTCGAGGATGCTCCGGCCCCGGGCAACGATGAGCTCCACGTCGAGGACACACAGGTCAGGCGGCACCTCGCATACCCCATGATCCTCCTCGGCTCCGGGATTTGCGCCCAGGAGGCGCGCCGCGTCCTTCGCGGTGGTCAATGCCGGGCGGTCCACCCCGAGCCCGTCGAGGTCGCCGGGGGCAAAGGCGTGATGGTCCCCAAAGGCCCGGTGGCTATGGATGATTGCCCCCAGCTTGGAGGCCGTGCGTTCAAAGGCGGCGGGGTTGCCGATACCGCTGAAGAGGTCCACCTCGAGCCCAGCGAGGTCCTCCACCGGACGCACCCGCTCCCCGCCGCTGGAGACCGATCGCAAACGGACTGGAGCGTGGGCCGCGAGGGCCACAGGACAGCCGGGGGCATGGCGCTGCACAAGGGCCTCGAGCTCCCGAACGGTCTCCTCCGGCACGGCGTCCGCGCGCGTGATCACAACCGCATCTGCGCGCTTCAAGGCCGACAGCGGCTCCCGCATCAAGCCGCGGGGGAGCATCGCCTGGACGGGTTTCCCGTTGTCGCCCATGGCGGGCAAGCCAAAGGGCCGCGTCGCGTCCATGAGCACAAGGTCCACATCCCGCGCCAGGCGCCGGTGCTGGAATCCGTCATCGACCAAGACGACGTCAATGCCCCGCTCGCCCAGCTCCGTCGCCGCTGCAACGCGGTCCGGATTCTGCAGGTGAGGGACGTCCGGCAGGATCTCACTCAGCATCAGCGCCTCGTCGTTGGGCGCGCCCGCCGCCGAGCCGTAGCCGCGACTGACGATGCCCACCTTGCGCTTCCGGCTCGCGAGCTCCTTGGCCAACCAGACGATCATGGGCGTCTTGCCCGTGCCGCCCGCCGAGAGGTTGCCCACACTAATGACCGGAACGCCCACGTCGTAGGAGGGCAGAAGCCCCCTGGCGTAAAATGCACCTCGGGCGCGCGCCACTCCCCCGAAGAGGAGCGCCGGCACCCGTAGGATCTCGATCCATCCACCGCGCTTGGCGAGGAGCAGATCAGGACGCTGGTCCACAGAGGACCCTCTAGAGAGTGGGCGGCGCCTGGCTCTCTTCGTCGGGAATCAGCTCGATCAAGCCACGCTCCATCTCGAGGAAGGCGATCTTGATCGGGTTCGTCTCGCGCGTCTCGAGAAGAGGCGAGGCGCCACGGATGAGCTCTCGGACGCGCTTCTGAAGGAGCGCGGTCTTGTGGAACGAGCCCTGGACGGACTGCTGAAGACGCTGAGGAAGGGTCAGATCCATGGGGATTGGGCCGAGCGGAAGCTCGACGTAGGGCCTGTCTCTTATACACATCTCCGAGCCCACGAGACTAGGCATGATCTC
>CAJXRJ010000875.1 GCA_913058555.1 uncultured bacterium | reverse complement strand
TCTACACACTGCATATCGTCGGCAGCGTCAGATGTGTATAAGAGACAGGACCTTGGCGATTCGTGGATCAGAATGGAGCTATCTAGGTGGCTAGATAGGGCGCCTGTGAGATAGGTGGCGTTGGGTATCGCTGGACGGACTTGGGCTCCGGCGTGCTTCGTAAGGTGCTTATGGGCGGTAGTTTAAGCCTGATTGTGGGTCGTGGCTCGGTTGGTGGCACGGCTCCTGCTCTACGGGGATCGTTCCAACTGCGACACTCGAAGAGGAGACACGCCATGAATATCAAGAGCTACGAACTGATCGAAACCACCGGCGGAGTGCCCATCAAGGCCTGGGTGCATGGCGTGGGAATCGAGGAAGGCGCCAAGCGTCAGCTCCGGAATACGGCCAGGCTCCCGATCATTCACGGCCACGTCGCGGTCATGCCGGACGTGCACTGGGGGATGGGGGCCACCATTGGATCGGTCATCCCTACCCTCGGCGCCATCGTGCCCGCGGCGGTGGGCGTCGACATCGGTTGCGGCATGTGCGCGGCTCGGACGACCCTCACGGCGAAGGACCTGCCCGACAACCTGAAGCCCATGCGCCTCGCCATCGAGAAGGCCGTGCCCCACGGACGCTCGAAGAACTCGCGCCGGGACAAGGGCTCTTGGCACGACATCCCGAAGCGCGTCGGCAACCTCTGGCAGAACCACCTCGACGCGGGCTTCACGGCTCTCACCGATCGCTATCCGGTCCTCAAGAAGACGAACAACCTGAACCACCTCGGGACCCTCGGGGGCGGCAACCACTTTGTGGAGGTCTGCCTCGACGAAGAAGATCGCGTCTGGTTCATGCTGCACTCGGGTTCTCGGGGCGTCGGAAACCGCATCGCGTCGGTCTTCATCGAGAAGGCCAAGAAGGACATGGAGGCCGCCCTCGGGAGCCTCCCAGACCAGGACCTCGCGTACCTCACCGAGGGGACCCAGCACTTCGATGACTACATCGAGGCGCTCCTCTGGGCCCAGGAGTTTGCGCGCGTCAACCGTCAGGTGATGATGGAGAACGTGATCGCCGCGGTCACCGCCATGAAGGGCATCAAGCCGTTCAAAGCCGACGCCGCCGTCGTGAACTGTCACCACAACTACGTCGCCCGTGAACACCACTTGGGCGAGGACGTTTGGGTGACGCGAAAAGGAGCCGTGCGCGCCGGGGACGGCGACATGGGCATCATCCCCGGGTCGATGGGAGCCAAAAGCTTCATCGTCCGCGGAAAAGGCAACGAAGACTCGTTCGAATCGTGCTCCCACGGCGCTGGTCGCGTTTTGTCGCGGACCGCCGCCAAGAAAAAGTACTCGGTCGACGACCACATCGAAGCCACCAAGCACGTCGAGTGCCGCAAGGACACCGGCGTGATCGACGAAACGCCCATGGCGTACAAAGACATCGAAGCCGTCATGGAGGCCCAAGCGGCCCTCGTGGACATCGTGCACACGCTCCGTCAGGTGGTGTGTGTGAAGGGGTAACCCCCCTAAGTATCCCCAGATTGGGTGCCCTTCTTGAAAGGGCAGAAACTGACGTGAAGAACGAAGACATCATCATCGACGGTCGCATGGGCGAGGGGGGAGGGCAGGTTTTGCGCTCTTCGCTTTCCTTGGCGGCAGCCCTCGGGCGCAACGTCGTTATCGAAAACGTGCGGGGGGGGCGGCGCAAGTCGGGCCTCCTGCGCCAGCACCGAACGGCCCTGCGGGCCGTGCGCGACATCACAGGCGGCGAGATCGAAGGGGACGAGCTGGGCGCAACGAGCGTTCGGTTCGCCCCCGGAGAAGCTGTGCATGGCGGCAGCTACCACTTCGGCATCGGCTCCGCGGGGAGCACGATGCTCGTGCTGCAAACCGTCGTGCCTCCGCTGCTGCTCGCAAACGCTCCTTCGACCATCGTGCTCGAAGGCGGAACCCACAACCCCATGGCGCCCCCCTTCGAGTGCTTCGCGGAATCCTTCGTGCCATGCCTACGGGCCATGGGCGCGGAGGTGACGGCGGAGTTGATCCGGCCGGGTTTCTTCCCGGCCGGCGGGGGGCAAGTGCGAGTGGACATCAAGCCGGTATCGGAGCCCAAGCCCTTTGAGCTCACCGAGCGAGGAGCGAAGGGGCGATCGTCCTGCACGGTGATGACCCAGAATCTCCCCGATCACGTGGCGGAGCGCGAATGGAAAGCCTTCCAGAAGAAGGTCCATTGGACCCGCGACCGCCTCGTGATTCAGAACGTCAACGCCTCACGCGGACCCGGCAACGTCATGCTCGCGCGCCTGGAAAGCGGCGAGTTGACGACCGTGTTTGCATCCTTCGGCGCCAAGAACCTCTCGAGCGACCTCGTCGGGCGTCAGCTCGGTGGGCTCGTGAGGGACTACGAGAGCACGTCGGCTCCAGTGGACGAGCATCTTTGCGACCAGCTGATGTTGCCTATGGCGTTGCTGGGCGGCGGCACGTTCCGCGCGTCGCGCATCACCAGGCACGCGAGCACTAACGCGGAGGTCATTGGCCGCTTCCTTGAGGGGGCGATCGAGATTGGGGAAGGCACCCGTGAAGATGGCTTCACCGTCTCTGTGCGGGGCGCCGGGCTTTCCGCTTAGGGGCTGACTTCGCCCCGATTCGCGACTGTAAGTCTTCGCCGAGGCCCGCCGCCCATTCAAAGGGGCGGCGGGCCTCGCGGTTACTTGCGGCGCACGTAAGGTAGGTTGAGCAGCCCACCTGTCTCTTATACACATCTCCGAGCCCACGAGACTAGGCATGATCTCGT
>CAJXRJ010000874.1 GCA_913058555.1 uncultured bacterium | reverse complement strand
CGAGATCATGCCTAGTCTCGTGGGCTCGGAGATGTGTATAAGAGACAGAGCTAACCCTGGCCGTGTACCCGAAGACGCGGGACTGGGCACAGCAGCGGCGCTCGACCCTCGGCCGCCCTCTCGCCTGAAGCACGCTACTTTGGGCCGTCGAAGTAACCAAGCGCCTGGATCATGGCGTCGCTCGCAGAGAACGTCTCCGAGCCATGGCGCCCGCGCATGTCCTCTGCCACGTGCACGAAGAGCGCAAAGCACGCATTGAGCACGGCGGTGATGTTGGCCTTGATCCAAGCCTGCGCCACCTCAACCCCCTCGTGGGCGTGCTCGGCCTCCTCGAATTGGCCCGTCAGGAGCGCCACCTGGGTGAACTGCTCACTCATCCACTCACGGTCTTTCACGCGATCGGGGGACGCAAACATGACCGCGAGCATCCCGCCAGCCACCTTGGTCTGCACTTCGTCAAAGGTCGATAGGTCCCTGCGTAGGTCCTGGCGCGACGGCACTTCCATGGGGGGGAGCATAACGGCTCCCCATTCACGGACGCCGGATTCCGTCGATCCGAAGGCGCAGTTCCGCCTCCTGGATACGGGCGACCACCACCAGTGCCGCGCTGACCACGACAAAGACAAGGCTGAAGACAAGCGCCGGAAGGACGGACTCCTCCCCCGTCCAGCGGAGCGCAAAGACCGCCGCCTGGAGGGTGCTCACAAGGAGAGCAAACCGCGCCAGCTGACGCTGGTCCACAAGCAGGTTCAGGCTCCCCCGCAGGAGCGTCCGGCAACCGATGTAGCACCACCCCGCGCCGATCAGGCCCAGGCCAAAGAGGATCCAGCGCGTATTCGCTGGCGTGGTGTCTGGCTCCGAAATCGCAAGGGAGATCAGGACCAGCGCCATCACAAAGCCGCCCGCAGCCGGGAACAGATACTTGATCCGGTCGCCGCGGGTCAGTCGGCGCTCGATGAGCCCACGGACCCGCTGGCGGTACTCGTCGTAGCCGGGACCTTCCATGGGTTCGAGGCCCGCCAGGGGATGTACATCGTGTTCTGTCATCGCGAGGAGCGCTCCTTCGGCGCAGTGGATCTTGGGTCCGGTCGAAGCACGAGCCGCAGCTCGCGCTTCGCGTGGTAGAGGCGAGACTTCACGGTCCCGACGGGGATCCCGAGGACCTCGGCGACACCGCTCTGCGTGAGGTCTTGGAGGAAGAAGAGCGTCAGGATCTCAGCCGACGCGGGGGACAGGATCAACAGGGCCGCGTGCAGCGCCTCGGTGTCGTGCCATGGATCGATCCCGTCCTCGGGAGCGTCCTCCGCCGGATCCAACTCCGCGTCCTCCGCTCCCATGGGCAACGCCACCTCGGGCCGCCTACCGCGGTGCCCCATCTCGGCCTGGACCGAGCGCCTCACGAGGGTGTAAAGCCAGGGCGCCACTCGCTTGGCATCCCGAAGCGTGTGCACACTCTCAAAGGCACGCACCCAAGCATCCTGCAGCGCCCCGAGCGCCCGATCCCGATCCGAGAGTAGGCGGCAGGCGTAGTAGTAAAGCGGCCGCTCAAAGTGCTCGACGAGGCTCGCCCACGCCTGCGGATCGCCCGCAAGGCAGCGCAGCGTGATCGCCTCCAGGGACGCATGGCGCGTCTTGGACGAGTGGTCGATGGGGTCGGAGTGGCTCACGGTCCTAGTAAGGGCAACGGCGCCGCGACCGCGTTCAAAGATTCCCCGGAAGCCCGTTCGCAGATTCCCGGGAGGTACGGCGCGAGGGTCTCGAATCCCGCCGAGCCCGGGGGCCGAGGGCCCGCCGTCGACCCGCTAGACCGGGCGGGAGGGACCCTGGCCAGCACAATTAGCTGTAGCGCCCTATCATTCGAGCAAAGCTCTGCACCCCTACATCCAACCGAAAATGCTCTCAGCCCTCTTCGTCATCGCGTCGACCGTCTCGCCGGCGTCGCTCCAATCCAGCCAAGCGTCCACTACCCCGTCCAACCCGCTCGCTGCACCAGCTCCCACTGGACAGGGAGGCGGAACGACGAGTCGGTCGGTTGGCACGGTCACCGGCTTCGACACGCGTCTCAATTGGAGTGCTTCCGCGGGCACGACGACCCTGATCGACTTCGAGTCGATCCCCGCGGGAACGGCCATCACCAATCAGTTCGCTGGTTTGGGCGTCGCGCTCGTGAGCGGCGATTCCATCTTCGAAACCCCTGCCGGTCCAACAGAGGTGCGCGTCGAGTCCTCGCAGAACCTCAACTTCACCATGTTCGCACCGGGAACGCTTCCGACGGAGACGAACTTCCTATCCAACCGTCTCGACCCAGGCGTCTATGCGACGGGGGCGATCACCTTCGACTTCAACAACCCCACCATGTCCGTGGGGGCCTTTATCGCGGATCAGGCTCCGCTCGATGGCTTCTCGATCGAGGTCTTTGACGCATCGGGCATCAGCATCGGTTCTTATCAGTCACCGCCGCGTACGCTCCCCGCCTCGTTCGTCGGCGTGGTCTCGACGTCGGCCTTCTCCCGAGCCGTGTTCACCTCTGTCTCCACGACCGACTCATGGGGCCTCGACAACTTCGAATTCAGCGGCGGCATATTGGGAGTCCGGTACTGTTCGCCCAGCGTGCCCAACAGCACGTCCCAGTCCGGTGAGATGTCCTTGAGCGGCAGCCCCGTTGCCGCAAGCAACGACCTCACGCTGACGGCCTCGAACCTGCCGGTCAATCAGTTCGGCATCTTCGTGACCTGTCTCTTATACACATCTGACGCTGCCGACGATATGCAGTGTGTAGA
>CAJXRJ010000873.1 GCA_913058555.1 uncultured bacterium | reverse complement strand
GTGCTTTGTCTCGCGCGGGCTTCCGGGGGCGCCGGCATGGTGGGGGGGCAGGTGCTTGACCTCGCCAGCGAGGGGGCCGACCTCGGTGTGGACCAAGTCGAGGCCATCCACCGCGCTAAAACAGCCGCCCTCCTCGGGGCGGCGGCTGAGCTAGGCGCGATCGCCGGCTCGGACTCCCACGGGGTCGCGGAGGAGGCTCGCACCTTCGGCCAAGCCCTGGGCATGTGCTTCCAGGCCATGGACGACGTGCTGGATGTGACGGGGGACGCTGGGACCTTGGGCAAGACCCCCGGGAAGGACGCCAACGCCGCCAAGGGCACCCTCGTGGCCGCCCTTGGATTGGCTGGGGCCCAGGGAGCGGCGGCCCGCCACGCCGCGGAGGCGACGGCGGCGGCCGAAGCCCTCGGCCTTGGGGCCCTCGGATCGGGATTCGTCGAGATGCTGCTCGCGAGGAAGTCTTGATCCGGTCTGGGGCACGGCTGCGCCCTGGGCTAATTCTCCGGAGAGGGGCCTCGCGGATTTGGAGCGGGCCGTTTACTTTGCAATGAAGAGCTAGGGATTCTCCCTGAGCACTACGGTGGCGGCGGCCCCATTCCTAAGATGATCTGCCGCGCGGCACGCGATTTTCCCACCCGGCCCTCATCCTCCCTCATCGGGCGCCCACCCGGAGCGAGGACGACCCCTGAGCCGGTCTCGAAAGCCAAGTTATGGACGACACATCGAACAAGAGCCTCCTGGACGGCATCGCCGGACCAGAGGACGTCAAGACCCTCGAGCGAGAGCAGTTGCCTGAACTCTGTGGGGACGTTCGAAACTTCCTCTTGGACACCGTCCAGACCACGGGCGGACATCTCGGGTCGAACTTGGGAGTGGTGGAGTTGACGGTGGCGCTTCACCGTGTGTTCGACTTTCGCCGGGACCGTCTCGTTTGGGACGTCTCGCACCAGGCCTACCCGCACAAGGTCCTCACGGGTCGCAAGGACCGCTTCGGCACGCTCCGGCGCACCGATGGGCTCTGCGGATTCACGCACCCCGACGAGTCGCCCTACGACTTGTTCCATACCGGGCACGCGGGCACCAGCGTCAGTCTTGGCCTCGGCCTTGCGATGGGCATGGCCCACGAAGAAGACCCTCCCCACGCGGTCAGCGTGATCGGTGACGCGAGCCTCGGTGCCGGCGTCGCTTTCGAGGCGCTCAATCACGCGGGCGCCACGCGCCAAAAGCTGCTCGTCATTTTGAACGACAACGAGTGGTCGATCTCAAAGTCCGTCGGCTCCCTTTCGAAGTACCTCACGCGCCTCCGGGGCAGTCGCTTCGTGCAGCGTGCGGGCCAAGAGACCAAGAGCCTCGTGCAGGCGATCCCTCTCATCGGCCCGCGCGTGGACAAGGCCCTCGACGACGTTGGGGAAGTTCTGCGCCACGTGTTTGTTCCGGGGCACGTCTTTGAGGAGCTCGGCGTTCGCTACGTCGGGCCCGTGGACGGCCACGACGTGAACGGCATGGTGGACGTGCTGAATCGGGTGCGCGAGCTCGACGGAGTGGTTCTTTTGCACGTGCTCACGGAAAAGGGCAAAGGGCATCCGGACGGTCCGAATCACCCTGAACGCGTGCACGCCGTGAAAGCGCGCAGGGGCAAGCTGGAGCCGCCGGCACCCGTGGACGACGATGCGCCGAAGCCGGTTGCCTTCACCAAGGCCTTCGCCAACTCGCTGATCGACCTCGCCTCCAAGGACGTGCGTGTGCACGCGATCACGGCTGCGATGCCTTCGGGTACCGGGCTCGATCTCTTTGAGGCTCAGCACCCCAGTCGATTCCACGACGCGGGTATCTGCGAACAGCACGCGGTCGCCATGGCCGCGGGCATGGCCAAGGCGGGGCTGCGACCGGTGGTGGCGATCTATTCGACCTTCCTGCAGCGCGGCTACGACCAGGTCTTCCAGGAGGTCGCTCTCCAGGACCTGCCCGTGGTCTTCGCCCTGGACCGTGCGGGGCCCGTGGGGCAAGACGGGCCGACGCACCATGGCGTATTCGATATCGCCTACCTGCGAACACTGCCGAACTTCATCCTCGGCGCCCCCCGGGACGCCACGGATGTGAATCGCATGTTGGCGCTTTCGCTCAAGACGGATCATCCCATGGGGCTGCGGTTCCCGCGCGGGAACGCGCCCTTGCACGAAGAGGTCCACCCTTCGGAGCGCGAAGGCATGGTGGCGGGCAAGGCCGAGGTTCTCCGCGAGGGCGAAGAGGACGGCCTTTGCATCTGGGCCTACGGGGCGATGGTGCACACCGCCCTGGAGGTGGCTGCGACCCTGCGGGAGTCTGGCCTCGAGATCGGAGTCGTGGACGCCCGCTTCGCCAAACCATTGGACGAAGACCTACTGGCAAAACACCGCCAGCGATTCAGGCACCTCATCACCTTGGAAGATCACCAACGGGCCGGTGGATTCGGTTCGGCCGTTCTCGAGGCTTCGGCCCGTGGCGGCACCCAGGGGCGCCAGGCGCAGATCCGCGCCCTCGGCATTCCGGACCGCTATGTCGAGCACATGACGACCCGTGAAGAACAGCTCGAGGCCTCGGGGCTCGACGCCGCTAGCGTCACTCGCATCGCCCTTCAACTCATCGGCAAGGCGAGGGTCTAAGGGCCGCCTATGGCACCCAACAGCGACTCCGGCGCGCACCCGCCAGGGACGAGCGCCTGGAGCCCCAAAGGCGGCAAGGTCATGTCCGTTCTGCTGCTCGCGGACGGAGAGAAACCGCTTGTGAGCGAGGCACTGCCCGAGGTCGCGGCTCTGTCTCTTATA
>CAJXRJ010000872.1 GCA_913058555.1 uncultured bacterium | reverse complement strand
GCCCCGTAGCGCCCCCGCCCTGCCTGTCGCCAAGACGCTGACGACCTCACCGGTCGAACGGGTTTTGGCCGGCCTGGCCGTGGTTCAGCTCGGAAGCCCCTTCGGCCAGCTGGAGCCGATGCCCGGTGCCTTCTTGGAGGGACTCGAGGGCGGCACCGAGCGACTGACCTTCCAGCTTCGCGAAAAAGGGGCCGACGCGGACTCCGCCCCCGTTTTCGACGGCCGCATCGAATTCCGTCGCCCCCTCGAGGGAGACTCCGTCGAGGCGAGCGACCTACGTTTCTTCGAACCGAACATGACCCGTTTGGCCGGGGATCCAGCCCTTCGTCCTGTGGAGTCCATGGCCGACACCCTCGCCGGCACAAGCGTGTTCCGTGCTGCCCGCGGAGAGTTGATCGGGCTTGGGGAGTACGCCGGTATCCGTCTCAGCTTGCGCACCGCGCCAGGCAGTGGCGTTTGGTGCCCGGGCGACCGACGTTTCGCCCACATCCTGTGGTTCCGCGAAGCCTCGACCCACGGCCACGCCGTGCCCGACATGGGCATGGGCGAGATCGCCTTCCGGCAAGCCCGCCTGCGCTGACAGGCGCCTTCCCATGCCCGTGCGGATCGGGTTCATCGGATCGTCCGTGCTACTTGGAGTACCCAAGGGCCCGCAGGTCGCTTGCCGTGCGCGGCGTCAGGGGGCGCTCGCTCCCTTCCGCAGGCACGAGGGGCACGGCGCGCAGCTTCGCCAGCGCCGTCGCGACGTTCGGGGCGCCAAGCAGTTCCTTCGCGACATCCTGAAAGCGCCCGTGGACATCGGACGATTCGCCAGGGTCGACGTTCAAGTCGAAGAGGCGCAGCTCCAAGGGCTCCCGCCCCGGAATCAACCGCACGTGCAGGGACCATCGATCGGTGGTCGCCCGAAGGAAGTGGCGTCCTGCCAGGCGGCACCGGATCGAGATGGCTGGAAGGTCCGGGGGGGCGCCGAGCGCGCTCGGCTCCCTGATCCATGGAGCCGAGTCGTCGGCTTCCGCCATGGGCTCGAGTCCCGCGAGAACGGCCAGTCCTGGCCCCAGTCCGCCGAGGGAAACGGCCTCCCCGCGCACACCCTGGAGTAGCCCGGGGGCGCGCAGCAGGAGAGGCACGTGCACGAGCTCGTTGAAGAGCGTGTGGGAATGGTGCATCCCGCCCCGTTCCCCGAACTCTTCCCCATGGTCGGCGGTGAGCGCGACCACGCTTGCGTCCAGAAGGCCGCGCTCGTCGAGGAGCGCCAAGAGCCCACCGATCCATCGGTCCATGGCCCTTACCTCCGACAGGTAGATGTCGTGGGCCCATTGGATCTCCTCCGGGCTGAGCCCGGAGCGGCCCGGGACTTCGCCGTCCCGAATCCGCCGCGCTGCGATGGTGTTTCCAATTCCCCGTGGCCCTTCTGGAACCGACGGCCCGCCGAGGGCCTCGAGTTCGCCATGGCGAAGGTCGTACGGTCCGTGGGGGTGAAAGAGGTGCACGTGGAGGAGAAAGCGCCGGCCTTCCCGCGCGTCGAGCCACCGCTTGATCTCGTCGTGATCCGTCCGCCGTGACAGGTACTCGTAGCCACGGGTGAGGCCAAAGTCCGCGCCGAGCCACGGGTTGTCGAGGAATCCAGCGGTCTCGTAGCCCTTGGAGTAACAGTGCTCGGCCAGTGTGACCGCGTCAGGGTCCAGCATCGGCGATGAGGCGATCGACCCGTGGTCCATCGGCAGTTGCCCGGTGACCATGGAGGCGACCGAGGGAGCTGTGAATGGAGATGTCGAGTAAGCCCGCGTGAAGCGAGTGCTCGCCTTGGCGAACCGGTCGATGTGCGGCGTCGCGGGTCGCGTTTGCCCGTAGCACCCGAGGTCCACCAGGCGTGTCGTGTCCATGGTGATGAGCACGATGGACCGTGCTCCGCCGGTGGGCGTCGGCCGTGGCCCGTCCGAGGAGGGTTGGATGCTCCCGCGCAACGGTTCGCGGTCCACCGCGAACCGGGCGACGGCACCCGCGGCGGCGGCGGCGCACAGGAGCGTCGCCGCCAGGACGCCTAGACGGGCACTTCGAGCCGCGCACCATTCGACCCACGCTCGGCTTGCCTCGATCGTCCCGGCCGCGGCCAGCGCCAGCACCAAGCCCCGGCGCCGCGGTACGTCGAGATCCAAGCAGACGAACGTCGCAAGGGCGAAGAGTGTCCCGAAGATGGCGCCCGCAAGAGAGGGGCGCCGCGCCGCGGCATGCAGCGCAACAGCGGCGATCGCTGCGAGGGGAACGGCGCCGAACGGAGAGACGGGGAAGCCGAGCGTGAATCCGAGAGCTGACGGCCACCGAGCGAGCTCCGAAAGCGCGACGACAGCCAGCGGGAGACAGAACAGCAGTCTCGCGGCGCTGCTTGCGGGAATCGAAGGGGGGCCGCTCAAGGGCCGTCTAAGATACCCGCGGGCCCGGTTGGCCATGCCGGGTCCCGCTATCCATGCACGAGAATCACGAATCAGCGGAGCGCCCGTCGGCCGAAGGCATGTCGGCGCAGGACGCAGGCGGCGTCCTTGCGGCGACGCGTATGCCCCTGGTGATCGCCTTGTTCGGGGGGGTGAACGCGGCCGCGTCGGTGCTGGCGGTGGTCTTCTTGGCGGGTGGTGTCGTTCGGAAGGACCACGGCATGTTGGCTTTTGGGGTCGCCCTCGTCGCGGGGGCTCTCGTGGCTGCGGCGGCGCCGAAGTGGCTGGCGAAGGCGCCGTTCACCCGGGCGTGGATGGGGGCGCTGGGGGTTGGCTTGCTCCTGGGTCCTGTCTCTTATACACATCTCCGAGCCCACGAGACT
>CAJXRJ010000871.1 GCA_913058555.1 uncultured bacterium | reverse complement strand
CACTGCATATCGTCGGCAGCATCAGATGTGTATAAGAGACAGGTGCGCGCGTCCCAGAGCCTCGTCAACCAGCAGATGGACGCCATCGACCTCAGCGCCGCGCGCGAATCAAAACTCTTCCGCGACCGCCGCTCGAACCGCGAGCTTGAGATCAGCGCCCGCCTCCACATCGCCACCCTGGAGCGTCGCCTCGGCCGCCTTGCGAAGTCCAGCGAACAGTTCGACGCCATCTCGTCCCTCGACCCCGAATTCGTTGAGGCCTACAGCCTCAATGCACAGGTCCTCTACGAACTCGGCGAGTTCCGCAAAGCGAAGGAGTCGATCAACCGCTTCATCCAGATGAAGGCGCGCACGGTCAAGTACGACGACCCCAACGTCATGAAGGCCTACGACCTCTCGGAGCGCTGCGACCAGGCTCTCCGTTCGGGCCGCGGCTGATCTGGAACCGGGGCGACACGAACCCAGCCCCCAAGGGAGGAGGCCGATGCAGCAAGCGCTGCATCGGCCTCCTCCCTTAGGTACCGGGCACGTATCGCCCCCGGTACAGCTATAAGCAACTACAGAAAGAGGATCTCCAGGCCGTCGGAGAAATTGGAACCAAGGCCCACCGTGTCGCGGAACCACGTCTGGAAATTCCAAGTCTGCCCCGCCGTCACGGCGACCGAGCCGCCCCCTTGGGGCACAGCCGTCAGGTCGATCGTCAGTGAGTACGAGCCTCCCCCGCCACTCGCCTGGATGAGGTTGTAGCGACCGATCGCACCGCCAAGGCAAAGGTTGCCGTTGCTCGTACCTGCCGCCGTCGGAACAAATCCTTGCGTCATGGACGTCACAAAGATGCCGAACTGATTGGGCGGCAAGGAGGTAGCGGAAAGCGTGACGTTGTTGCTCGCCACGGAGGTCGAGCCCGTTGCGGAAATGACGGCAATGCCACCGGAGGTATTGGGCACTGCCATGCAGTAGTTGGATCCAATCGAGTTCGGGCCGAGGTCAATCGACATGAACGCTTGCCCGCGGCGCACCTGGGCTCCGTCCCGGATCGTGACGACCATGTAGAACCGGCCGGCATCGCTCAGGTGCCCATCGTCGTTTCCAAAGGTGTCAATGAAAGCGTCGTCGTCAAACATGCCGTTCCCGTCGAGGTCGACCGGATCTCCCTCGCGGCAGACCTCCGTCGTCCCGTTGAGCACGAGCAGACCATTCCTCAGCAGATCGGCATTGTCTGTGACGCCGCCGATGATGTAGTCGCCGTTTCCGTTGCCAACGTTGAGGAAGAAACAATCGCCGAAGATGGAGTCGTCCCAGATCTCCCCCGATCCCGTGAAGGCCGGCTGCCCGACGGAAGCGACGACAGTTCCGTTCTTCACAACCCAGTCCGTCTCGCTCGCGTCGTTGTTGCCGCGGGCGTACCAGTTCCCGATGCTGTCCATGTAGACCCCGACGATTCCGTTCAGATCAATCGGGTTGGTGAACCCGGAGCCGAGAATGATGGCGTTTTCCTGGAGCGCCACCACGCCATCGACGATCACAACATCATCGTCCGTCGTGGCGCCGGTCAGGTCCCCCTGCACGAGCCAATGGGCACCATCTTCACTGGCGTAGAAGTCGCTCAGGTCGAAGTTCTCGATGAACTCGGCGCCGACCTGCCCGGCCGGAACAGTGACTCCCTCCTGAAGTAGCAGCGTCGAGCCAAGGATGAGCAGGTCGTCCTCTGTGGTCGCCACGGTGCCATCCACACCATCCGCTGCAAAGCCGCTTGAGCCGTCGGCCAAGAGCAACGGGGTATCCAGCAAATCGTCGTAGGTATTGCCCGGAAGCGAAGCGATCGGATCGCCCTCCCTTGCGGAGGCACCCCAGACGCCCCCGACGTTGGTCACGATGTAGTCGTCGTTCGTCGCTCCATCCGTGTTCGTCGCGAACGTGAAGTCGCCCGAGTCATTCACATCGCACTTCGTGTCCATCGTTCCCGCGTTCTCGGTGCCGCCGGTCCAGGGACCAGGCATTCCCTCTTGCTGAACGACCACGCCATTGACGATGACGAGTTCATCCTCCGTCGTCGCGAGGTCGGCGAAGGCCGTGAGAATGTAGTTTCCATTCGGGCTTCCGTAGACACGATCGAAGTCCGCTGTGCCCGTCCCCGGGTCAAACGCAACCCCGCCGAGCCCAGGAACAAGGGACTCGGGAAACCCTGGGATGTTGGTGAAGATCAACGAGGCCGCGCCGCCCGCGGCACGGGAGCTCAAGGATGGGCCAGAAGTGGAGGAACCCGGCCGGGCGGGCTTGTTCGTGTCGGAGTCTTGGGCGAAGGCATTCGCCGCAAAGGCCGGCGCCAGGGCAAGCGCCAGGGCGACGGTGGTCGCTGTGGGGAGAGAACGCATGGCAGATCTAGATCAGGAGGAGAGGAATAGGCGCAGGGAAAGAAACGGACGTTCCCGCACCCAAGCCAGGCTAGCTGAGAGCCTCAAACTGTGGCGCGCTGCCTGGCAAGTGTTGTGCGGCGGTGCCCAAGGCCCCCAGCAAACGGGCACAAAGGGCCAATGGCGCCTCTCCCCAAGTCCAACCAGTCGGGGATCGGCGCACCTTCCAAGAACGCTCCCCCGATGTCCCTGACCGTCCGTCACTCACCCCGCGCGAGGATTGCGCCGCCCAGATCGAAGCCGATGGGCGACACCCAGGGTCGGCGCAGCATGAAATGAGAGAGGCGGAGAGAGCCATCGCTCCTCTCCGCCTCTCGCATTGACCGGAATCCGTCGAGCCGATGGTCCCTACCCTGTCTCTTATACACATCTCCGAGCCCACGAGACTAGGCATGATCTC
>CAJXRJ010000870.1 GCA_913058555.1 uncultured bacterium | reverse complement strand
GTCCTGGTGGTTGAGCTTGCCGCGGGTGGGGCTCGGTACGCATTCTCTTGGGCATGAACGCGTACGAGCCGAAGCTGATCGAGGGGAAGTGGCAGGGGGTCTGGGACTCTGAGGGGACATTTCGGTGCCCGAACCCGGGCGACGAAGGCTTCGATGCGTCGAAGCCCAAGTACTACATGCTCGATATGTTCCCCTATCCCTCAGGGGCCGGGCTTCACGTGGGGCACCCGATGGGCTACATCGGCTCGGACATCATCTCACGTCGCAAGCGCATGGAGGGCTTCAACGTCCTGCACCCCATGGGCTACGACGCCTTCGGGTTGCCGGCGGAGCAGTACGCCATCCAGACGGGACGCCACCCGGAGGAGACCACCCGGGAGAACATCGTGACCTTCCGGCGTCAACTGAAGGCCATCGGGCTCTCCTATGACTGGAGTCGGGAGTTCGCGACCTGCGACGTGGACTACTACCAGTGGACCCAGTGGATCTTCGCGCGCCTTTACGACCGAGGGTTGGCCTACCAAAAGGAGGCTGCGGTCTGGTGGTGCGAGGAGTTGAAGACGGTCCTGGCGAACGAGGAAGTGATCAACGGCAAGAGCGAGCGCGGTGGCCATCCGTGCGTGCGTCGGCCGCTCAAGCAGTGGATGCTGAAGATCACGGCCTACGCCGAGCGGCTGCTCGATGACCTGGATCTCGTGGATTGGCCGGAGTCGGTCAAGACGATGCAGCGCGAGTGGATTGGCCGCAGCGAAGGCGCCGAGATCGACTTTGAGGTCGAGGGCCAAGCCGGCGCGAAACTGCGCGTCTACACGACGCGGCCGGACACGCTCTACGGTGCGACGTTCATGGTGGTCGCCCCGGAGCATCCTCTGGTCGCGGGCATGACGACCGCGGATCAAAAGGCCGCGGTGGACGCGTATGCCGCCGAGGCCGCCTCGAAGTCCGAGCTGCAGCGCTCCCAGGAGGAGAAAGACAAATCCGGCGTTCACACCGGCGCCTTTGCGATCAACCCTGTCTTCGACGAGGGCGATCCCCGGCGGCGGATCCCCATCTTCGTGGGCGACTACGTGCTCATGAGTTACGGCACGGGCGCCATCATGTGCGTGCCCGCCCATGACGAGCGGGACTGGGACTTCGCGAAGACCTTCGACCTGCCGATCACGGCGGTGGTCAAGGAGAAGGGCGCCGGGACCCCCAGCGCGGACACGGCGCCCGACGCGTGCATCGCGGGGGTGGGTGAATCGTGCAACTCGCCGCTCTGGGACGGCCTCCCGACCCCGAAGGCCAAGGCCCGGGCGATCTCCGTCCTGGAGGAGAAGGGCATTGGTACGCCCCGGGTGAACTACCGCCTTCGTGATTGGCTGTTCTCACGTCAGCGCTACTGGGGCGAGCCGTTCCCGGTGCTGCATGCCGCAGATGGGACCCACAGCCGGGTTCCCGATGGGGACCTGCCCGTGACGCTGCCTGAGATGGAGGACTTCACGCCTTCCGAGGACGGGTCCGCGCCCCTGGCCCGTGCGAAGGACTGGGTGCAGACCACGGATGCTTCCGGCAAGCCCGTGTTGCGCGATACCGACACCATGCCGGGCTGGGCCGGTTCGTGCTGGTACTACCTGCGCTTCATGGACCCGAAGTGCGAGACGGCACCGGTCTCCCCCGAGGCGGAACAGTATTGGGGCAACGTCGACCTCTACATCGGAGGGACCGAGCACGCGGTGCTGCACCTTCTGTATGCGCGCTTCTGGCATAAGGTGCTTTTCGACGTCGGCCTCGTGAAGACGAAGGAGCCCTTCCAGAGCCTCTTCAACCAGGGGATGCTGACGGCATTCGCCTACAAGGACCAGACGGGGCGCTTGATTCCCACCGACGAGTACGCCCTCGATGGGGAAGACGCCACGCTGCTGAGCACAGGCGAGAAGCTCGAGAAGACGATCGCCAAGATGAGCAAGTCGCTCAAGAACGTCGTCAACCCCGACGACGTCTGCGAGGAGTACGGCGTGGATGCGTTCCGGCTCTACGAGATGTTCATGGGACCCCTGGGCGACTCCAAGCCTTGGAATCCCCGGGATGTTCCGGGCTCGCGACGGTTCCTGGACCGGGCGTGGCGACTGTTCGTCGACCCTGAAGGGGACCAGCCCCTGCGGCCGGGTCTCGGGGACCACGGGGACGTCAAGCCCGAGGGCGAGGCCCTCGAGGTGGAGCGTGCCCTGAACCAGTGCCTGAAGCGCGTCGACGACTCCTTCCAAGGCTTCAACTTCAACACGGCCGTGGCGGCCTTCATGGAGTTTCTGAATACCGCTTCCAAGCGCGGGCTCAACGGATCCCAGGCGAACCGCCTGATCCGGGCCATGGCGCCCTTCGTCCCGCACTTCGCCGAGGAGATCTGGAGCCGCATGGGCGCTGAGGGCTCGGTGGCCTACGCCCCGTGGCCCTCCGTCAACGAGGCGTACCTGGAGTCCGACGAGTTCGAGATGCCCGTCCAGGTGATGGGCAAGCTGCGTGGCAAGGTTATGGTGGCTCGCACGGCGTCCAAGGAAGACATGGAGGCGGCGGCCCGGGCGGCGGTGGCGGAGAAGCTCGAGGGCAAGACGATCGTCAAGTCGATCGTGGTTCCCGGGCGCCTCGTGAACTTCGTCGTGAAGTAGATCAGCGGCGATCTCGTTTGATCCCACTGCTTCAAAGGGGGACACTTGCAGCCCCCCATGGCTCTACTCGAACAAGATCACGCATTCGACATCGCTGACGCGATCATCGCGGCGAGCGAAGCGGACGAAACGGAGGTCTCGATCGAAGCGGTCGAGGACCGTTTCGTGCGTTACGC
>CAJXRJ010000869.1 GCA_913058555.1 uncultured bacterium | reverse complement strand
AGATCATGCCTAGTCTCGTGGGCTCGGAGATGTGTATAAGAGACAGGTGTGACGTATCGCGTACGAATTGAGGGCTTCTGATACGCCGCGTAGTCACAGCCGATGAAGGAAGCGCCTGCGCCTACTTGAAAGTCTGCGTCTTTAGATGCTCACCCGCCTCATCGTAGACCTTCCAAGTGCCCCTCTTCTTCCCGTGTTCGAAGCGTCCTTCGTCCCAGAGTCGGCCATTGGCATGGTAGCGCTTCCACGTACCGTGCTTCTGCTCATCATCGTCAAAGCCGCCCGCCCCCCGCACCTCGCCTGTCTTGAAGAACCACTTTCAGCGACCAACGATCTTTCCGTCTTTGAAACTGCCGGAGGACTGCATCTGACCGTTGTTGAGAAAGTACTTCCACTTCCCTGACTTCTTCCCGTTGTCGAACTCACCCTGGCAAGAAACGAGACCGTTCTTGAAGAACGGCCGAGCCGCGCTCGACGTTGCTTCGCTTGGTCGCCGCTAATGGGCGCGGAAGAGGCCTCTTGAGGCACCACAGGGCGTCGGCTTAGCAATGGGGGCAGTACGGGGCTTGATCACCGACACTCGGGCGCCGCTTAGCTCGACTCGGCATCCGATCCGCGGAGAAGTTGGATCTTTGCGACGTCGACGAAGCCCATTGTTCGTTTCGAATCGCGGCCAAGCGGCTACCTCGGTGCGCGGATGGCGTTTTCGGCAGGGACAGCCGCCAGTGATCTTCGATTGTTCCTGATCAGGTGCGCCGTCGCCGCTGGCGCACCTCGTCCTTGGTCAGGCGCTTGGAGCCCTTGCGCTTGCTGGGTTGGCTCTTGGGCGACTCCTTCTCCCGTTGAGCCTCCTCCTCAGCAGCTCGCATGAGGGACTCCGCGTACTCGCCCGAGAACATGTCCTGCGGGCCCTGCGGGTCGGGTATGTCGGTCACCCCATCCACGATGCGCTGTTTGTGGATCAAGGTGCGCACCATGCGCGCGTCGATCGAGTCCTCCAGGACCAGGTGCTGCACCAGAACGGAGTTGTCCTGGCCCAAGCGGTGCGTTCGGTCCTCGGCTTGGGACAGATGGGCGGGCACCCAATCGAGCTCGGCGAAGACCACGTGCGAGGCGGCGGTCAGGGTCAAGCCGAAGCCCGCTGCGGTGATCGAGCCCACGAAGACATCTACTGCGTCATCCTCTTGGAAACGGTCCACCGCCTCCTGCCGTGCATGGAGCGACATGCCCCCGGTCAGGATCACGGCGCGCTCGCCGAAAGCCTCAGCCAGCTCCTTCACCACGGCGCGGTGGTGCGCGAAGACGACCACCTTGTCGGTCTCCTCGAGCACGGACTTCAGGTGCTCCAGCACGAGCGGCACTTTCGCCAAGGCGGTTGCTTGGCGCAGCTTGGCCAGTTCACCGAAGGCGGCGTTGACGCCCTCGCGCAGCTGCTGAAGCTCTTGCTCCGAGTGTCCGCGGCTGTCGTCGGTGCGAGTCTTGCGGCGCAGCTCGTCCAGGCGTTGTTTGTGCTCGCGCCAGGCGGCGCTCTCGCTCTTGATCACCTTCGAAAGGCCCTCCGCGGACAGCTCGATCACCTGCCTGCGCTTGGGCGGCAGGTCAGAGAGGACGTCGGCCTTGGTGCGCCGAATCATGATGGTGCTGCGCAAGCGCATGTGCAGCTCTTCCAGGTTGGTGGCGCCGTTGAAGTCCCAGCCGTAGGGGCCCTTCTTGGGGTCACAATAGCGCTTGGCGAAGTCCCAGAAGTTGCCGAAGGACTCGGGATCGAGTGAGGCGGCGACCGTCTGAATTTCCATCGGGCGGTTGAGCACCGGCGTGCCGGTCAGGAACAGGCGCCGCTTGGCCTTCAGGGAGAAGAGGCGTTTCGATCGCTTGGCGTGGCGGTTCTTGACGAAGTGACACTCGTCCGCGATCAACAGGTCCCAGACGCCTTTGAGCTCCTTGGCCCACTTGCCGAGGACCTCGTAGTTCGTGATCACGACCTCCACATCAGCGGGCCACTTCTTCTTGGTGACGCCGGCGCGCAGGCCGCGCGTCAGCCAGCGTTCGCACTCGCGCTGCCAGTTCAGCTTCAGGCTCGCCGGGCACACAACGAGCACGCGCTTGACCTCCAGGTCTGCGTTGATGACTCCCAAGGCCTCGATGGTCTTGCCCAGGCCCATCTCGTCGGCAATCAAGGTGTGCGGGCGCGAGAGGGCGTAGGCGATGGCGGCCCGTTGGTAGGGTAGGTACTCGAAGCCCTGCGTTGCCGGCACTTGGATGTCCGCGTCCTGGGCCAGGCTGGCCTGCAAGGACTGCGCCCGGCGCAGGTGACGCTTGGGGTCATCCTTTTCTTGCTCGATCCCTGTTGCGGCGCGGTCCCCGAGCTCGTCCGCCGCGCGCGCCTGCAGGTCCGACTTCAACTCGGGGTCCGCGTACTCGATCAGCTTCAACGCGTGCACTTCGTCGTAGCTGATCCAGGCCTTGCCGACCTCTTCGAGGCAGGCCGGGCAACGGGAGACGCGGCAGCGGTCGCCGCGGTGCCAGCGAAAGCCGGCCTCTTTGGCGATTTCCCGTTGCTCGTAGCTCGCCGCGAGCACAAACAGGCCGGGTCGAGGTTCGGTCAGGACCGGGGGGGGATCATCGAATTCGGACACGGAGTCACATTACGCAGCTGAGGCGTGTGAAGCCACTGGCCAGTCAAGACGAGCTCTCTAGCATGACCGCGCGTTAGTAGGCGGAGCCGCTGGACTGCCCCAACGGTCAGGCGACGCCTTGACGATCGGTACCTTCAAGGCCTGTCTCTTATACACATCTCCGAGCCCACGAGACTAGGCATGATC
>CAJXRJ010000868.1 GCA_913058555.1 uncultured bacterium | reverse complement strand
TGTATAAGAGACAGAAGCGCGGGCGCCTCCGATCGAAATCGAAGGCGCCCGTGCTGTGGTGTCAGGCTCTGGCGGGGACGATCAGTCGACGGTCCAGGTTTCGCCGGCGTAGACGAGATCTTTGAGTTCGCCGGGGCCCTTGGTGGCGATGGCGTCGTCGACCTGGGCGTTGACGCCGATCTCATAGGTGGGTGCTTCTACGTCCCGGAAGATGCCGAGGGGGATGGGCATCTCGGGGTCCTCGCGCATGCCCGCGAGGATCACGGCGGGGGCGGCGGACTTCGTGGAGGCCTGCCAGACGTCGGCCTCGTCGGCGGAGCAGCGCTCGACGTCGAAGCCGTTGAAGCGCAGGCCCTTGTCGCTGTCCTTGCCGTAGATCATCGGCTCGCCGGGCACGAGGTCGATGGTGCGGTCGGGGCGGACCTTGCGCTCGACGTTGGCCGAGTAGAAGTCCTTGTTGAAGATCACGCAGTTCTGAAGGATCTCGATGAACGACGTGCCCTTGTGGGCGGAGGCCGCTGCGAGGACCTTCGTCATGTGCTTGACGTCCTGGTCGACCGTCCGCGCCACGAACGTGGCCTGGGCGCCGACGGCGAACTGCACGGGCTCGAAGGGGCGGTCGATCGATCCCATGGGGGTCGACTTCTTACGCGTGCCCACCGGGGAGGTGGGCGAGTACTGACCCTTCGTCAGGCCGTAGATCTCGTTGTTGAACATCATGATGTTCACGTCGAGGTTGCGGCGCAGGATGTGGGCCAGGTGGTTGCCGCCGATGGAGAGGGCGTCGCCGTCTCCGGTGACGAGCCACACGTCGAGCTCGGGGTTGGCGACCTTCACGCCTGTCGCGACGGCCGGTGCGCGGCCGTGGATGGTGTGGAAGCCGTACGTGTTCATGTAGTACGGGAAGCGGCTGGAGCAGCCGATGCCGGAGACGAACACGGTCTGGGACGGGTCCTTGCCGGCGTCGGCGAGGTACTTCTGGACGGCGCTCAGGATCGCGTAGTCCCCGCAGCCGGGGCACCAGCGGACCTCCTGGTCCGACGTGAAGTCCTTCTTCGTGTACTTCGGTTCAGCGATGTCGGTCATGGCTTTGTGGAACGCCGACTAGGCGTTCTTGCGCTCTTCCAGGACGCTTTCGATTCGTTCGACGACTTCCGCGATCAGGAACGGCTGTCCCGTGACCTTGTTGTAGGGGATGTAGGTGTGGTTCGGCAGCTCGCCGCGCAGGAGGATCGTCATCTGCTCGACGTTCATCTCCGGCACGAGGATCGCGTCGAACTTCGAGAAGATCTCGTCGAGGCCGTGGGGCAGCGGCCACACGTACGTCAGATGCATGCGGGAGACCGCCGTGCCCTTGGCGCGGAGGTCATCGCAGGCCTGCTTGAGGATGCCGGGGGTGGAGCCCCAGCCCACGACGAGCAGCTCGCCGGAATCCGGGCCTTCCACCTCGGGCGTCGGGATGGAGTCGGCCACGTTGCGCACCTTCTGATGACGCATGTCGGTCATCATCTGGTGGTTGTCGGGGTCGTAGCTGATGTTGCTCGTTTCGGCCTTCTCGAGGCCACCGATGCGGAACGCCATGTCCGGCGTGCCGGGCTTGACCCACGGGCGCGCGAGCTTCTCGTCGCGGCCGAAGGACAGGAAGTCGTCGCCGCCCTTCTCGGTGAACTTCACCGGGAACGGCTTCAGCTCGTCGAGGTTCGGCAGCTGCCACGGCTCGGCGCCGTTGGCGATGAAGTTGTCGGAGAGCAGGATGACCGGGGTCATGTACTGCACCGCGATGCGGCAGGCTTCGATCGCCAGGTCGAAGGCGTCGCTGGGCTTGCTGATCGCAATGACCGGCATCGGAGCGTCACCGTTGCGGCCGTAGATGCTGGACAGGAGGTCCGATTGCTCGACCTTGGTCGGCATGCCCGTCGACGGTCCAGCGCGCTGGACGTCGACGATCACGAGCGGAAGCTCCGTGGCGATCGCAAGGCCCATGGCCTCACCCTTCAGGGCCATGCCCGGGCCCGACGTTCCCGTCATGCCAAGGGTGCCGGAGAACGACGCGCCGATGGCGGCACAGATCGCGGCGATCTCGTCCTCGGCTTGGACCGTCACGACGCCGTGGTTCTTGTAGGCGGCGAGGGACTCGAGCACCGACGACGCCGGCGTGATCGGGTAGGAGCAGTACACCGCCTTCAGGTTCGCGAGGCGAGCACCGGCCACCAGGCCGATGGCGAGGGCCTCGTTGCCCATGATGTTGCGGTACGTGCCCGGCGCGAGGCGCGCCTTCGGGACCTCGTACTGGCCCTGGAAGAGCTCGCGGATGTCGCCGGCGTTGTAGCCCGCGCGCAGCGCCTTTTGGTTGGCCTCGATCAGGTCCGGTTTGCCTTTGAACTTCGCCTCGAGCCACTCGAGCGTGGCTTCCATGGGACGGCTGTACACCCAGTACATCAGTCCGAGGGTGTAGAAGTTCTTGCAGCGCTGCTTGTCCTTGTTGGACAGCGGCGAGTCGGCAAGGGCCTCAGCAACACGAGTGTTGATGTTCACCTCGATGACGCGGAAGCCCTTCAGGGTCCCGTCCTCCATCGGATTGGTGTCACACTTCGCCTTCTTGAGGTCGATCTCGCGGAACGCGTCCGAGTTGACCACCACGACACCGCCCTTTTTGAGGGTGCCGATGTTGACCATGAGCGCGGCCGGGTTCATCGCCACCAGGACGTCAGGTTCGTCCCCAGGCGTGTGGATGTCCTCGGAGCTGAATTGGAGCTGGAAACCCGACACCCCTGGACGCGTGCCCGCTGGGGCACGAATCTCGGCGGGGAAGTCTGGCAGCGTGGCC
>CAJXRJ010000867.1 GCA_913058555.1 uncultured bacterium | reverse complement strand
GCCGAAGAGGTCGTCCAGGGCGAACGATGGGTCGGCGAGCGATGCGGCGGCCTCGGCGAAGCTACCGTAGGCCGGGGCGATCAGAGTCAGGCTCTTCGAGACGAGGTCCCCGGGTTGGAACGACGCGGCGGAGGACCCGCGGCTCTTCAGGACGAGCGTGCCGCCGGGCACGAGGGCTTGGGCGAGGCGATTGAGCGTGTGGGCTTGGATGCCTGTTTCGACCGCCACGTCGAACTCGCACGGTGGAAGGTCCGCGTCGCCTGGGAGGCAAACGATCTCGGCGGCCGTCTTGGCCCGCAGGATCCGAGCGGTCAGGGCCGCGATGCGATTCGCGCCGTAGACAAGGACTCGGCTCCCGCCCGTGATCGGAGCGTCGAGCACGCCGAGCGCCGCGGCCACCGGTTCGAGGTAGGCAGCGCGTTCAGGGGAAATCGAATCCGAGACGGGGTAGGCGTTGGACTGGGGGACCGAGACCGTTTCCGCGAAGACTCCGTCCCGTTCGATGCCGAGGCGGATGGGGCCGTGGCAACGAAGGGCGGCGCGCGCGTGCTTTTCTGCACCACGGGGATGGGGCGCAGGTGAGTCGCCCCGGCAGCCTCCGCAGGTGCCGCACGGGATCCATGGGTCCAGCGCGACCCGCGAACCGAGGGCCAGTGTGGCGCCCGGGCCGCGGGCGAGGATCCTGCCGCAGGCCTCGTGGCCGAGCACCACGCCGCTTTGCGCGGGGAGGGTGCCGTCAGCCACCTGGAGGTCCGTCCGGCAGAGGCCAGCGCACTCGATTTCAACGAGCAATTCGCCGGTGGTCATGGCGGGAGGGGCTGCGGAGCAGGTTCCGCCGGTCTCCCACGTGGGCCCGCCCGGGCGGAGGCGCAGGGCGCTTGCGCCCTTCCTACCGGCGATTCGACCGGCCTCTTGCGCCCCCGTCCCGCTCGCTTTTGTATCTGTCTGATCCATTGGTTCCCCCTGGTTGTGCCCTGGACCTCCCCGGGGGACGGGATTGTACGGCGCCCCTGTCCGCCGATTGTCACCGCTCTGCTACGCTCCCGCGATGCGCATCATCACCGGCCGCTTCAAGGGCCGCAAACTCGTCGCGCCCGCAGGCGACGACACCCGCCCGATGCTGGGCCGTGTGAAAGAGAACGTCTTCAACATACTCGGGGACGAGGTCGATGAGGCCGTGGTCCTGGACCTCTTCAGCGGGTCGGGCTCTTTGGGGCTCGAGGCCCTTTCACGGGGTGCTGCCAAGGTTCGCTTCGTGGAGAACTCCAAGGACGCGCGAAAGGCCCTTCGTAAGAACTGTCAGGCCTTCGATCTCGCGGAGGGCGAGGTCGAACACGCCCCCGGTGACGCGCTCCTGGCCGACGCCTGGCGCGAGCCCGGCGGCGAGCGCTGGGCCGACATCGCGTTCCTGGATCCGCCCTACCCCATGTGGCGTGCCCCCGGCGACCGCAAGACCATGCTGGCCGTGATCAAGGCGGTGCTGACGGAGTGCCTGCGTCCCACCGGCGTCATGGTGCTGCATACCCATCCCGACGACCTCGAAGCTGGGAACCTGGGCCTGCCCGAGGGCTCCAAGCCGAGGATCTACGGCAACTCTGCGATCTGGTTCCTTCGCCCGGAGGACGCTCCTGTGGAGGACGCAGACGGCGATGAGGGCGAGGATTCGGACGACGAGGAGTAGGCCTTACGCAGCATGGCATGGGGGCGCTCAAGTTCCTGGGGGAAGCGGTCGATGAGCCCAGGACCCGGAAATCCTTTCCGGTCGTCCACCCAGCGCTCGCCATGCTCCACCTCCTCGACCTGCCCCTGCTCGCGTCTCTGATCATCGGCGGTTCGTCCGCGGACTTCGGCTCCACCGCGGCGGTGATGGAGGCTTCCGCGCCCCGTCGCGCAGCGGTGCCCGCCTACGCGGTGACCGCGCTCATGCGGGCCCCGGAGAAGAAGCTCGGGGAGACGCTGTCCATGGCCGTGCAGTTCCACGGTGAAGTCGAGAACTGGAATCCGTTCCTCTCGCGCTTCGATCCGGTCGAGTACCGGTGCGTCACCGTCTGGGCGGACGAGCAGTGGCTTTGGATCAAGGAAGAGTACGACTCGCCGTCGGCCCACTTCTTCGTGCGGCGCGGGACCATGGCGGACGCCATGATGGCGGGGGCGAAGGCCCACGACCGGTTCCTGATCGATGCGGTCGTGCGGGAAATGCACGCGGGCAAGGCATGGATCGAAGTGACCGAGGTCGTGCGCACGGAAGAGCAGACGCCCGAAGGCACGGTCCTTCACGCGATCAGCGCCATCAAGCTCATCGAGCGCGAGGGCTGGGCCCTGGCGGTCAGTGAACTGAACCGTGCCCTGAAGCCGACGCTTCCCGGGCACGTGCGGCGCGAGCTCGAGCAGATTCGGGATCGCTGTCAGCAAACCATGGACGATCTGAAGGCGCGCCGGATCCCCATCGGGGAAGCCCTTCGCAAGGCGCCCCTCTCGAGACCGAAGAAGCGTCGCTGACCTGGGAGCCGAGCACTAGGCTAGCTGGCCATGCTTCAGCGAATGCCCCTTCCGTGGCGGGCGGCGGCGATCGCCGCGCCCCTTATTCTTGCACTCAATGCCCCAGCGATCTCCGAGGAGATCGACCTCTCGGGCTTGGAGTCCCAGGACAACGCCGGCGTCGTGCGTTGGCCCCTGACCCTGAAGGCGGCGCCCGCCCCGGATCACGTCGATCCCGGAAGCTGGTTCCTGCTCCTGACCGTCGATGGTCCCGCAGCGTCCAAGTTCAAAGTTCGCTCTAGAGCTGTCTCTTATACACATCTGACGCTGCCGACGATATGCAGTGTGTA
>CAJXRJ010000866.1 GCA_913058555.1 uncultured bacterium | reverse complement strand
TTCGAGGACTGTGCGGGCGTGGGGCTCATCGTCGGCCACGAGGACACGGAAGGTGGAGTCTGTCACGGGTGCATCGCTAGGCTTCGAGGTCTTCGAGGGGCATACGGAGGCGCGCCAACGCTCCCGATGGTTCGCCGGGGCAGAGCTCAAGGGATGCAGCATCGTCGAAGAGGGTGGCGAGCCGCGTGCGCACGTGCCGGATGCCCACACCGCCTTCGGTTCGGTTCGATCCGGGCCCCGGATCCACGGGCGCGGGCCCGTCGTTTTCGATGTCGATGACGAGGGTTTCGACGCCTTCTGCACGGGCCGTGATTGAAATGCGCCCGCCCTCCTGGAGGGTGGCGACCCCGTGCTTGATGGCGTTTTCGACGAGGGGCTGGGTGATGAAGGCGGGCACCTCGCATTCCGCCAGCTCCTCTGGAATGACGATCTCGACGGTGAGACGATCCCCGAGGCGGAGTCCCTCCACGCCCAGGTAGCGCTCGATCAACTCCATCTCCCGGGAGAGGGGCACGAACTGCTCGCCGCCTGCATCGAGGGTCGTGCGCAGGAGGTCGCCGATCGAGGAGAGGGCCGTGAGCGCTTCCGGTCCGCGCTCCGAGCGGATGAGCCCACCCACGGAGTGGAGGGCGTTGAACAGGAAATGGGGGTGGAGTTGGCCCTTGAGGGCGGCCAGCCGGGCCTCCGTTAATTCGGACTCCAGGTGGCTCGCCCGGACCTCGAGTTCGCTCGCTTCGCGGTCCCTGGCGCGGCCAACGAGGAACGCGCGAATGCCCAAGCCAATGGCCACAAGGGCCAGGTACACCATCGCGTAGCGAGGAACCCGGAGGCGCCAGCGGCGCTCGAAGTCCTTGGCAAAGTCCCCCGTGGCGACGTTCGCCACGGGCCGGCCACGCATGGAGCGTAGGCGACGGAATTGCTGCGGTGTGAGGTCCGGTCTGGGTGGTGGCTCCCGATCGGGGTCGCGGGTGCCCTGTTCCGACAGATCGCTGTCCGCTCCCGTTTGGTTGTCCGAGCCCCCGGTGTCGCTGGGCGGAGGCGCGCCTTCGGGGCGCAAGGCGGAGCCCTCGGGCTCACCGTTGTCATCGCCGCGCCCGCGCCGTCCGCCGCGCCGGCGATCACCCGGAGGCCTGTCCCCGGTTCCCCGTCCCCAACGCCGGTCCACTCCTCCGTTCGCCCGCCACTCCTCGCGCATCTTCAAGACCGTCGCGAAGAGCTCCGTGTCCTCTGGTCCCTGAACCTGCTCCTGAAGCACGATCTCGGCCGCGAGGAAAGCGGAAGCGACGCCGCCCGCAAGGGGGAGGTGGCAGAGGGCGGCGACGACCCAGTGGGGCGAGTCCCGGGCGAGCCGTGTGGCGATCGCCATGAGCACCGGCGCGGAGAGGGCCCAGCCCAGCCAGATCGCCCCTTGTTGGATCCAGACGTTTCGTTCCGCCTCGGCGGAGTTCATGTCGCTCGCACGCAGGAGCTCCAGCTCGCCCATGGCGGTGCCGACCGTGGCGATCGCGGCGGCGAGGAGCGCCAGGATAAAGAGGGGGCCCGGGTTGGACAGGAGCCGTTCGAGCCCCGGTCGCTCACCAGCATGGGCCCCGCCGCCCCCCAGGGGGGCGCCCGAGCCGTTTCGGGACAGCCCAGGATTGGGTGCGGCACTTTGGGACGTCTGGGCGGCTGAATGGGGTTCCATGGGCGTCCCCAGTATCCACGGTGGCGACCACTACCCACAAGGCGGCTCCCAACAGACAGTGTCCCACTCCCAAGACAGCGCCTCCCTCGGGCGCTCGAGGTGAAGAAATTTCGAGTGTCTCCCGGCACTTCCTATTCTGAGGGAATGGGAAGCCCTGATATTGACGAGAGTGCGACCGCCGACCTTCGGAGCTTCATGCAAGCGGTGCTGGAGGACATCCAGGCCCTTGAGCGCATGATCGCCGAGGGGATGATCGAGAGCGACGTGCGCCGCATCGGCGCCGAGCAAGAGCTCTTCCTGGTCGATGACTCTTGGCGCCCGACGCCCAAACAGTCCGAGGTCTTGGCCCGGCTGAAGGGGGAGAACTACACCCCGGAGCTCGCTCGTTTCAACATCGAGGCGAACCTCTCGCCCCAGGTCCTGACCGGGAACTGCCTCTCAGCGATGAAGGCAGAGCTGGAGACCCTCGTGCGGGACGCCCGTGCGGCGGCCCAGGCCGAGGGCGCCCGGATCCTGATGTGCGGCATCCTGCCAACCCTGCACCAGTCGGACCTGTCCCTGGAGAACATGGCCGACAGCGGCCGGTATCGGCGGCTGAACAAGGTCATGAGCGACATGCGGGGGGGCCGCTTCGACAGCCTGATCAAGGGCCTCGACGAGCTGCGCTGCGTGCACGACAACGTGATGATGGAGGCGTGCAACACGTCCTTCCAGGTGCACTTCCAGGTCACCGACGCGGAGTTTGCGAACCTCTACAACCTTTCGCAGCTAGTGACAGGCCCGGTGCTTGCGGCCGCGGTGAACTCGCCGGTGCTGCTCCAGCACCGACTTTGGCACGAGACGCGCGTGGCGCTCTTCGCCCAGTCCCTCGACGTGCGCAACGCCACGCAGCTCGCCCGGAACCAGCGCCAGCGCGTGACCTTCGGCGAACGCTGGGTGGAGGACAGCGTGCTCGAGATCTACCGCGAGGACGTGTCGCGATTCCGTCTTCTCCTCGGGGCCCAGCAGCCCGGTAGCTCCCTGGACGCCCTCGATCGCGGCGAGGTCCCGACCCTCGACGCCCTGCGCATGCACAACGGCACGGTCTACCGTTGGAACCGCCCCTGCTACGGCCTGTCTCTTATACACATCTCCGAGCCCACGAGACTAGGC
>CAJXRJ010000865.1 GCA_913058555.1 uncultured bacterium | reverse complement strand
GGAGATGTGTATAAGAGACAGAGCCAGGTGTGCATCACCGAGTATGAACTCGAAGCGCACCTGTCACAGGTGCTACCCTCGTCGGCGACGCTGATCCGCGTGGCCGACGACCCCGACTATCCTATGTAACGACCGCGAGGGGCGCCCGAGACGTTGCGTGCAGCAGAGTCTCCGCCAGTGACGCGGTCGCAGCCGCTATGGCGGTAGTGTCCTCCTCTAGTACGCTGGAACTCTATCATCCCGTCAAGCCAGCCACGGTGTCCTTTCGTCTAGAGACGCCCATAAATTTTGAGCAGGGATTCTGGCATCTCACGATCAAGGAATGCACCGGAGAGCCGTTTGCGCGCTATTCTTCGAATTCCATCAATGCCGGCGCTTCGATGGCTATTCTCATCATCCTCGATCTCTTCGAGAGCACAACCGAGGGCAAGAACAAGCCTGTCGAGCCTTAGCTTCAGGAGGGGCTCATTATTTCGCCTTCCAAATTCGAGGACTCCGTGCCTGAAAAGTATGTCGCTCATGATCGCGGCGGCCGCGATCTCCCGGACAGCGGTCCAGCTCCGATCTGGGGCTAGTGTCCCGCCCCAGAAATACGGATCAAAATCTCAGAGCGACCGATAAGGCTCTATGGCCCGACCTGCCCGCAAGCTCAAGCTGACCCGCGAGGACCGCGTGACCCTGAAGCGATGGGCCCGCTCGCGGACGATCGACAACGCGACTGCGACGCGCGCTCGCATCATCCTCGCGGCGCACGAGGGACAGTTGGCATCGGAGATCGCTGCCGTTCTCGGCGTCAGCGATCGCAACGTCTACAAGTGGATCTGGCGGTTCGACGAGGAGGGGCTCGATGGCCTCAAAGAGCGCCCACGCTCCGGCCGCCCTCGGAAGCTCGACCTCGACGACGTCATGGAGATCCTGACCAAGACGGTCGAGGAGGACCCGCCCGGCGCCACTCACTGGAGCCAACGCCTCATGGCTCAGGCCATGAACGTCACGAAGCAGCAGGTGGCGCAGATCTGGTCGAGTGCGGGTCTGAAGCCCCATCGTGTGAAGACGTTCAAGATCAGCCGGGACCCTCGATTCGCGGAGAAGGTCGTCGACGTCGTTGGCCTCTACATGAGCCCGCCCGCCAACGCGCTCGTCCTGTCCGTCGACGAGAAGACGCAGATCCAAGCGCTCGACCGCACCCAACCGATGCTGCCTCTGCGCCCGGGTCAGGTCGAACGACGAACGCACGACTACAAGCGCAACGGGACCACCAGCCTCTACGCCGCGTTCGACATCGCTACGGGCAAGGTCATCGGCAAACTCGCCAAACGCCACCGCGCTCAGGAGTTCCTGGAGTTCCTGGACTTGCTCGATCGTCGAACGCGGTCCGCCGCCGCGGTCCACGTCATCCTCGACAACAGCTCAACGCACAAGACCGCCGAGGTTCAGGCGTGGGTTGAGGCGCATCCGCGCTTCCACTTCCACTTCACGCCGACCAGTGCCTCTTGGCTCAATGCCGTCGAGTCGTGGTTCTCGACCTTAGAACGACGCGCGGTTCGACGCGGTGTCTTCACGAGCGTCACCGACCTCGAGGACGCGATTCGGCGCTACATCAAAGCCCACAACAGCAACTACGCTAAGCCGTTCGTTTGGACGAAGAGTGCGGAGACGATCCTCGCCGCCGTGAAGCGCGCAAGTGAGGTTGCAGGCCTGTGATCGAACTTTTGGGGCGGGACACTAGCGCTGGAGAAACTCCCCCCGAGCACGAATACCGCGTCGGTCAGGTCGGCAACGATACGCGAAATCTCTACATGCTCCTCGCGTTGTGCCTTCAATATGAGGACGGCAAACAGGCTATCGCCGACCGGGTGACAAAGCTCTTCGAGGTGATCCCGAGCATCTACTGGAGAAACAACGCTCCCCGCTCGGCAGTACTCCTCGACGCCCTCGATGCGATCGGAGTCGATCATGCGATCTAGATCCCCAGACGTACTGGTGTTGCTCCTTTGGGGGCTTCTAGCAGTGATGGGGCTCGGCTCAGCGCACGCCCAAGAGCTCGGGGGCGGGTCGGAGGGCTTGCCGCTTCCGAACCCTCCAGGGGACCGCGATCCGGTGACACCTCCACCCGACAATCCCCCGATCATATTCAAGGTCGAACCGGCAGCCACCAACCAGGACAGGGTCGACGTTCTCAAACGGCTTGCAACCGAACTCAGTGCCCACGAAGCGCGCCGCAAGCTGATCCAGCGTGGTGTACTGATGGCCCGCGAGAGGCACGTGCAGCTCCATGTCCCAGGCTTCGAAGTCGTGACGCTTCCGGACGGCATGGCCGTCACTCAACCCACGTCCAGTGTCTCCTCCGAACTCGATGCCATCCGTAAGATGGCCACGACACTTGGTCGAGCCCCAGAGGGAGCCGTCGTGCTCACGCAGCTGATCGAGGAGACGGCCCTTACGGACCTGAAGGCGCGCTCCCTCCTCCGCTCCGACTTCTCGGCAATCGTGCGAGAGGTACCCGCGACCTCGAGCGACGACTGACACAACCGTGGTCCCTCCTAGCGTCGACAGAAGCGCGCGCACTGGGTCGACGGCGGCCGCGCTCACCGCCTGCTTGTCCACTCCGTGCCGCTTCACGCGTGCGAAGCGCAGTTCCATGCCTCGTTGGTCGTGCGAACTTGCTGGTTTCACAACAGGAGCTCGCCGACACGCCAGGATTGCTCGATCAACTTAACGTGGAAGCCGAGGAGCGCGCGACGCACTTCGTCCGCCAGCGCCGCGAAGAAGATCCGTCGCACGACCTGTTGCGCCTATCCCTGTCTCTTATACACATCTCCGAGCCCACGAGACTAGGCATGATCTC
>CAJXRJ010000864.1 GCA_913058555.1 uncultured bacterium | reverse complement strand
CGAGATCATGCCTAGTCTCGTGGGCTCGGAGATGTGTATAAGAGACAGCTCGTGACGAGCGCCTGAATCTCCGCGTTGGGCGGCGGCGTCATCGAACACACGATGGCGGCGACGGCGAAGTTGATGACCATGCCGAGGGACCCGATGCCCTCCGGTGAGATGCCAAACCACCAGTTCTCCGGGTTGTTCGCTCCCGGATCGATGAACTTGAACCAGATGATGTACGCGGCGGTGAAGCTGATGCCCGACACCATTCCGGCGACGGCTCCATAGCGGTTCATGCGGCGGGAGAAAATGCCGAGCAAGATGGCGGGAAAGAACGACGAGGCCGCGAGCCCGAAGGCGAAAGCGACCACCTCAGCCACGAAGCCCGGCGGGTAAATGCCGAGCAGTCCTGCGAGCACGACGGCGCCGGTGGCCGCGAGGCGTGCTGCCAAGAGTTCCTTGCGATCCGAGATGTTCGGCACCAGCGTGCGCTTCAGGAGATCGTGGCTCACGGCCGTGGAGATCACGAGCAGAAGTCCCGCCGCCGTGGAAAGAGCCGCCGCGAGACCGCCGGCGGCCACGAGGGCGATCACCCAGTTCGGGAGGTTCGCGATCTCAGGGTTCGCGAGCACCATGATGTCCTTGTCGATGTAGAGCTCGTTGGGCCCTTCGGACGGTGTGTTCGTGATGCGACGTTCGCCGCTCAAGCCCCGGACGCCCTCCGCATCGGGGGCGCCGACAAAGCTCGGCTTGCCGTCGAAGGCCTTGCCGCTGCGGTAGCGGATCGCGCCGTCGCCATCCTTGTCGACCCAGGCGATGAGCCCCGTGTCTTCCCAGTTCTTGAACCAGGCGGGGATGGCCTTGACGGGCTCCGCCTCCTCCGCGGCTTCAGCGCCGGCCACCACCTCTGCGTAGCGGGCCCCTTCCACCGCGCCGATCAGGTTCGTACGGGCGAAGGCAGCCACCGCGGGCGCGGCGGTGTAGAGAATAGCGATGAAGAGCAACGCCCAGCCCGCCGAGAGACGCGCGTCCTTGACCCGCGGCACGGTGTAGAAACGGACGATCACGTGGGGCAACCCCGCGGTCCCGACCATCAGGGCCAGCGTGATGCAGAACATGTCGATCATCGGCTTCGAACCCGACGTGTAGGGCGCAAACCCCAGCTCTTGGTGGAGGCTGTCAAGCTTCGCCAGGAGCGAGATGGACTCGCCGTTGGCAACCACGCTTCCCAAGGTCCCTTGCAGCTCGCCGCCAAAGCCGATCTGGGGCACCGGGGTGCCCGTCATCATGATCGCGATGAAGATCGCAGGCACCATGAAGGCGCAGATGAGCACGCAGAACTGCGCCACCTGCGTGTAGGTGATCCCCTTCATGCCGCCGAGCACGGCGTACACCAGGACGATCGCCATGCCGATCACGACCCCGGTTTCCACCGGCACCTCCAGGAACCGGCCAAAGACGACGCCGACCCCGCGCATCTGACCCGCCACATAGGTGAAGGACACAAAAATGGCGCAGACCACGGAAACGAGCCGCGCCGTGCTCGAGTCGTAGCGGTCACCCACGAAGTCCGGCACGGTGAACCGTCCGAACTTGCGCAGGTACGGCGCGAGCAGCAACGCCAAGAGCACGTAACCGCCCGTCCAGCCCATGAGGTACACGGATCCGTCGTACCCCATGAATGAGATCAGCCCCGCCATCGAGATGAACGACGCGGCCGACATCCAGTCCGCCGCCGTCGCCATGCCGTTGGCAAGCGGCGGCACGCCGCCCCCCGCGACGTAGAACTCCGAGGTGCTCCCCGCCCTCGACTTGATCGCGATGGCGATGTAGAGCGCAAAAGTCAGCCCCACGATGAGGAATGTCCAGGTCTTGACGTCCATGGCCCTACTCCTCCTCCGCCACGCCGAAGCGCTTGTCCATACGGTTCATCAGGAACACGTAGATGAAGATCAACGCCACGAAGACGTAGATCGAACCCTGCTGGGCGAACCAGAACCCGAGGGGGAACCCGGTTCCGGGCAGGGTGTAGGCGTTCAGGGGCTCAACGAAGAGGATGCCGGCCCCGAAGGACACCGCGAACCAAACGCTGAGCAGCACGAGGAGCAAGTGCACGTTGGCGCGCCAATAGGCGGCACCGGCTTCGCTCTCTTGGGGGTCGTCATAGTCACTCACGGCCACAGCCTAACGAGAGCCCTGGGGAATCCGGGCTCCGGTTTCATTGCCTACCGGTCGAGCACTCGCGGAGAATCGGCCTATCTGCCCCTGGGATCAGCCCACGGCCCCCACCATCTGCGGAGCGAGCCCCGGGAAAACGCTGGCGATGTTCCAGACCCCCAGCCGGAGTCTGAGGATCTCTGCCATGACGTTGCGCAGGTCCGTCGTCACGGCCAACGCCCCATCATCGAGGTTCCCCGGCGAAAGGCCAGGCCAGTCGGCGATCACGCGCCCACCGAGGACATGGCCCCCGAGGACCATCGCCAGCCCCCCTCGGCCGTGGTCCGTGCCGCGGCTCCCGTTCTGATCGACGCGCCTGCCGAACTCGCTGTGCACGAGGAGCGTCGTGCGCGTGAGCGCGCCGCCCAGGTCGTTCCGGAACGCTGCGACAGCTTGCCCGAGGTCAACGAGGCGCCCCGCCAGGTCGCCCCCCACGGGCCCCATGTCGTCGTGGTCGTCCCAGTCGCCGTGGTCGATGTGAATGACGTCCACGCCGACGTTAGACCGCACCAGGGTCGCCGCGTCGAACAATCGTCGCCCCAGCTGGGTCTGGGGATACGCGGCGGCGGAAGGCGGGCTGCGGTCGAAATCGATGCCATCGAAGGCCGCGAGGGCCCCCACCGTGGCCATACCCTGTCTCTTATACA
>CAJXRJ010000863.1 GCA_913058555.1 uncultured bacterium | reverse complement strand
CAGCGTCAGATGTGTATAAGAGACAGTCCCTCACCTTGCGACATCGGCCGCCGTGGGTGCCGCGGCGGCGGTTGTTGTTTGCCTGGCGTGGCCGGGGGCGGGGCGCAGTGGGGCCCTGGTGGACGCGGGGCCAGCCCCGGCGCCCGGCGTGTCGCAGGCGTTGGACGTGAGCGCGGACCCCGCATGGCAAACCCTTGTGGCGCGCGTGAAGAAGCTCGAAGACTCCGCGCGGCTGGTTCCCGTCGTGCACTCCGCCACGGAGCCGCGCCGATCGGCCGAGCTCAACCCGATCGAGATCGAAGCGATCCTCGAACGTCTGGAGGAGCTTGAGCGCGCCAAGGCTGCGCGAGGCTCAGCCGCTGGCCCTCTGCCCACGGACGTGAACGATGTCCATTGGCCCGATGACGAGGCTGAAACACGGGGACTCGCCTCGGCGGTCATACTCGATAGAGGCGCGTCGGATGAAGCGAAGATCGATGCCCACAAGCGCCTTCGGCGCCTCGAAGACCCCTACACCGACGCGATGCTCGACGAGCTCCTTCGCATCGCCGAGTCCTCACCGGATGAGGAGCTACGCGGCAACGTTTGGACCTACTTCGACGGGACCGCGCACCTTCCGGATCTCGTCCCGCGCCTCATGAACGCGGCGCGCAACGACCCCTCCGCCGCCGTTCGCACCGAGGCCGTCGAGACCCTGGGCAACTACCTGGACGACCCGTCTGTCAGGGCGCTACTCGAGTCGATCCTGCGCGATGACCCCGACAAGTCCGTGCGCGATCGCGCCCGCCGGACCCTCCGCGAAGGCGGCTGAGTCGGGCGCAAAAAGAACCGGCCCGTCCCCCGTCGGGGGCCGAGCCGGTTTTCTCATGGTCCGGGGGCGCGCATGGACCGCCGTGGCGGCTGGGATCAGTCGCCCGAGTAGCTGAGTCGGCCCAGGCGCTGCTCGCGCTCGTTGGCGAACTTCGTGATGCCTTCCAAGAGGCTCGCGGGATCGATCTTCGCTTCGACTTTGACCTCTTCGATGGAGCCACCGGTGCGCCAGCGATTGTCGTGGTCCGACGTCATGGCGTACTGCTCGGCGACCTTGCTGGAGAGCCAAGGGTGCATGCCGATGCGGGAACCGTTCGAGATGACGGTGGAGTCGAGCCAGTCACTCTTGTGAAGGACTTTGTCGCGGTACTCCTTCGGCTGGAGCATGAAGAGCTCGTAGCTGGAGGTCGCGACGATCTTGACGTTCGGTGCGCTGCCGTCGTGGAACTTCGGCAGGAGCGAGACGAGCGACTCGGTCGTCGAGGTGCCTTCGACGATGACCGTTCCGCCCTTGGGGCGAGCCGGATCGTAGTCGCGCATGACGTAGGCGCCCTTGGCGGCGTCCATGTGGCTCGGCATGCCGAGGGCCTTGCGGTCGGGCATCACGACCCCGGGGCGCGTGAGGTGCAGGGCGATGATCGGCACGTCGGTCTTGAGGGCTGCGGCCAGGGCCGGGGCGACCTCGTTGTGCTCCCACGGGCGCAGGTTGATGACGTGGCCTTCGGGGAAGAGCTGCGTCACGACCGGCGAGAAGATGCCGAAGTGCGTGCGGCTGTCCTCCGCGGTTTCCGGGCCGGAGTGGCCTGCAACCCAGATGACCTTACCGACCTTCAGCTCGCAGTCTTGGGCTAGCTGGCTGAACAGCCGCATCATCCCGTACTTCAGGTAGCTGAAGCTGCCGTAGGTCGAGCACGCGCCCCAGTAGCCCAGAAACTCGTCCATGGGCTTGTGGCTCATGTTCACCGTGGCGGCGCCAACGACGAGGCCGGAGTTCGTGAACTCCGTGATCTGCTGGGGGAGGAGCGATCCGCCCTTGTTGGAGTTGCGCTCGTACCAGCCGAAGTTCTGCTTGTCGCCGAAGTTCTTCGCGAAGCCGGAGATGGCGGTGGAGTCCGCGAGGTCCGCCGAGCACGCGAGCACAAGGGGGCGGCCCATGCGTTCCTTCGCGAGGCTATTCACCCACGCGCCGAACTTGGCGAAGCCGTCCTTGTTGGCGGCCTTGGCGCCGGGCTCGAGGAAGAGCTCCGAGGGGAGCTGGTCGAGCCAGCTCCGGTCCTCGTGCATGTTGTTCGGAGCGTCGAGGTGGAAGCTGGCGGGCTTCGCCGGGATCGACTCGCCGTTGTTGACGAGCGTGTCCGCGACGTACTCAGCCAGGCCTTCGGTGTCCCGCAGGACGCTGAAGACGGTCTCGAACCACGACTTGGACTGCTCGCGGCAGCCGTCTTCACCGGTGTCGGTGGTGTCGCCGTGGCCCTCGAAGGTCACGCCGTACTTCTTGGCGAACTCCTCGCGGCACGACCAGAACATCTCCGAGTTGCGGCCGTGGGACTTGCCGTGGGAGGCGGCGTCGAACACGCCGTAGCCGCGGCCCTTGCGGGTCTTGAACCAGACGCAACCGGGTTTGCCGCCAGTGTCCTCGGGGTGCACGATCTCGAGCAGCGCCTTGGTGACCTGCTCGTAGTCGTGTCCGTCCTCGGCTCCGGCGACGCGCCAGCCGTAGGGCTCGAACCAATCCTTCGGGGTGCCGTGGGCAACCTCGGAGTTGGCGAACGAGTCGATGCCGTGGTCGTTCCAGTCGAGCAGGTAGATCAGGTTGTCGAGGCCCAGACCGAAGGCCGAGTTCTTGACCTCGTGGTGGCAACCCGCGGTGTGCCCACCTTCGCCTTCCACGGCGAAGACCTTGGTGTCGGTGCCTGCGTGCTTGAGCGCCATGGCCTCGCCGAGGGCGGCGGGGGCGCCGTGGCCGCTGGGGCCGGTGTTGAACTTGAAGAAGAGCGTCTTGCCCTCCATTTCGGCGTGGCCGGGCAGCTCCTTGTCTGTCTCTT
>CAJXRJ010000862.1 GCA_913058555.1 uncultured bacterium | reverse complement strand
TCTACACACTGCATATCGTCGGCAGCGTCAGATGTGTATAAGAGACAGGGCCCGCTCAAGGGCATCCTCGAGTTCAGCATGCTTCCGCTCGTGAGCAGCGACATCATCGGCAACCCGCACAGCTCCGTGATCGACGGCCAGTCGACCATGGTCATGGGCAGCAACACGGTGAAGGTCGTGTCCTGGTACGACAACGAGTGGGGCTACTCCAACCGCGTCGTGCAGCTCATGAAGTTGGCGCACAAGCTGAAGCCCACGAAGAAGCCGGCGGCCAAGAAAACCGCCGCCCGCAAGGCTCCGGCCCCTAAGTGAGCCCCGTGGCCCCTGGGTCGCCGCTGGGCGCCCCGGGGGCTCCGCCATTCACCATTTGGGGCGTCCATTCCACGGATCGTCCCCCTTGCCGTCCGCGTTCCGCGATCTCCGTCGCGGCGACATGGCGACCCCCTGCACAGTGACCATGAACCTCGACGTACCCGGACTGGATTCCCTCGGTGATTTGAAAGGCAAGCGCGCCCTCGTGCGCGCCGACTTCAACGTGCCGATGAACAGCGACGGTGAGATCACCGACGACACGCGCATCCGCGCCGCCCTGCCCACCCTGCGAGCTCTCCTTGGGATGGGTGCGAAGCCGGTGGTGCTCGTGCACTTTGGTCGGCCCAAGGGGGAGGTCGTGGAGTCCCTGCGCGTGACGCCCATCGGCGTGCGCCTTGGGGAGCTGCTCGGCAGCCCTGTGCTAACCTTGCAGGAGAGCATCGGCGAGGCTGTGGAAGCCGCTATCGCCGGGGCTCCGGACGGGACGGTGGTGCTCTGTGAGAACGTGCGCTTCCACAAGGGCGAGACGAAGGGCGACGAAGAGCTCAGTCGCGCGTTCGCGCGACTCGGTGACGTCTTCGTGGGGGACGCCTTTGGCGCCGCCCACCGGGACCATTCCTCCGTCTCGGGCGCCGCGCGTCTCTTGCCTTCCGCCGCGGGGCACCTCCTGCGTGCCGAATGTGCCGCGTTCTCCAAGGTCCTGACCGAGCCCGAGCGTCCCCTCGTCGCGATCCTCGGCGGCGCCAAGGTCAGCGACAAGCTCACGGTGATCGACGCCTTGCTCGACAAGTGCGATTCGATCCTCATCGGTGGCGGCATGGCGTACACCTTCCAGGCCGTTCAGGGCTTCGCCATTGGCGCATCGCTCTTCGAGGAGGATCGCACCGACATGTGTCTCGCGGCGCTCAAGAAGGCCGAGGAGCGCGGCGTCGAGATCCTCCTGCCGGTGGACCACGTCGTGGCGGACCGCTTCGCGGCGGACGCGACCACGCAGGTCACGGATCGAGCGATTCCCGAGGGCCTCATGGCCCTCGACATTGGCCCCAAGACCTGCGAGCTCTACGCCGACCGAATTCGCGGCGCGAAGACCGTGATCTGGAACGGCCCGATGGGCGTCTTCGAGATGGAGGCCTTCCGGGCGGGTACCGCCGCCGTCGGGAAGGCGCTCGCGGAGTGCCAGGGCACAACGGTCGTGGGGGGCGGAGATTCCGTCGCCGCGATCTACCTCCTGGGGCTCGAGTCCAATGTGGATCACATCTCCACCGGCGGCGGCGCGTCCCTGGAACTCCTGGAGGGCAAAGTCCTTCCTGGGATCGCCGCGCTGACCGAGTAGGGCTACGCCATTACACTGAGTGCCTTCATGAAGACTGACTCCACCCAAGCTGTCCGAGGCGGGATCCCCGACGTGGTGATCGCGCCCTCCCTTCTGTCGTGTGACTTTGGTCACATCGCCGCTGAGGTGAGCGCCATCGAGGACGAGGGCGCGGACTGGCATCACGTCGACGTCATGGATGGGCACTTCGTCCCGAACATGACCTTCGGCCCGCCCCTTGTGAAGGCCATTTCCAAGGCGGCCTCGCGACCCCTGGACGTCCACTTGATGGTGTCCAACCCCATCGAATACGCCTCGAACTACGTGGAGGCCGGAGCCCACGTGCTGACCTACCACTGGGAAGCCGTGGGCGGCGGGACGGCCCGCGGGGCAGCCCTCGCGAACCGGGCCTTCCGGGACGCCGGGGTTCCCTTGGTGGGGGTGTCGATCAATCCGAATACGCCGGTCGAGCCCCTGGGTGAGATTCTGGGCGACGTCGATCTTGTTCTCATCATGAGCGTGTTCCCCGGCTTTGGCGGTCAACGATTCATGGATCACGTGCTCTCCAAGGCCCGTTGGCTGAGGGAACAGGGTTTCAAGGGCCATGTAGAGATGGACGGCGGGCTGAATGGGGATACGATTCCCCTCGCTGCGGACGCGGGGGTGAATGCCTTCGTGGCCGGCTCAGCAATCTTTGGCGCCGCGGATCGTCGCAAGACGATCGCGGACTTCAGGCAACGTGCGGTGGATGCGGGCGGCGTGGCAAGCGCTGGCCGGAGTACGCAATGAGCGACGCAAGCGGAACCAAAAGCGAAACCATGGCGAAGGACGAATCAACGGGTGCCGGCGGCGGCGAGGCCGAGGCTCCGAAGGAGAGCCGGCTCGGGCGGTTGCGTTTCCGCAAGAAGGAGATGCCCGGCGGCCTCTGGCTCAAATGCGAGAGCTGCGAGTCGACGATCTACCGCAAGGAAGTGGTCGCCCAGGCTTACACCTGTCCCGTCTGCAGCTTCCACTTCACCATGCCGGGCCGCGATCGCGTCCAGCACACCCTCGATGGTGGTTCGTGGGAAGAGGTCTGCAGCGACCTGACCGGGCTGGACCGACTCAGTTTCGTCGACTCCGGCACCTATGCGGACAAGCTTGAGCGGACGGTCAAGCGAACGGGGCAGAACGAGGCGCTCATCGCCTGTCTCTTATACACATCTGACGCTGCCGACGATATGCAGTGTGTAGA
>CAJXRJ010000861.1 GCA_913058555.1 uncultured bacterium | reverse complement strand
GCCTAGTCTCGTGGGCTCGGAGATGTGTATAAGAGACAGGTCTGCACCAACGCCCCAGCAACCGGCTGGTCGAGCGCTTGGGACGAGCCGTGCTCAACATCGTTTCGCGTGATCTCAGCTGACCAAGGCGCAGGAGCCCTCCTGTGGCGCAGCAGTGCTTCGGCTTGGGGATGGGAAAGTACGGTTTCGAAGATCTGGTCGTATCATGCAACCGACCCCGCCCCCTCCAATCATGCCCTCGATCCCCATCCAATCCTTTACCGCCGCGCTCCTGGCCACGTTGCTGATGGAGTCCGTTCCCGCGCAGGGCCCAGTACTCACCGAATTCCTGGCCCGCAACGACAGTGGACTCCAGGACGAAGACGGCGACCGGCCAGACTGGATCGAGGTGCACAACGTCGCGGGTGCGGGTTCTGTAGACCTCGGGGGATGGGCGCTCACGGATGACCCGGGAGATCTCACCAAGTGGACGTTCCAGACCGGAACCGTGCTGGGTAACGGTGGCTTTCTGGTGGTGTTCGCGTCGAACAAGGACCGCCGTGACCCGGCGGCTACGCTGCACACGAATTTCCGACTCGCGGGCAGCGGAGAATTCCTCGCACTGGTCAACCCGACGGGGAGCATCGTCTCGCAGTTCGGCCAACCGTTTCCGCCGCAGTCTGACGACATCTCCTATGGGCTATCCTTCAGCCCTGGGCCGACCACCGACCGACGATTCTTCACGGTGCCGACACCGAATGGACCCAACACCGCAGGCGGTCCTCCGGCATGGTCAGCCTTACATGCCCCTCATCAGCCCGCGGACGGCGATGCGCTGGTTGTATCGGTTCGGGCGCCCACGCTGGCAACAAGTGCTCCCGTGGTGGACTTGGTGTACCGCGTCATGTACGGCAGCCCGCAGACCACGCCGATGCTCGACGATGGAGTCATGCCCGATGTCGTCGCCGGCGATGGGGTCTTCACGGCGTCGATCTCCCCGTCGGTGAGCGGCCCTGGCGAGATGGTGCGCTACCGGATCGTCGTGTCAGACATGCTCGGTGTGACCACGCTGCCTCGGTTCCTCAATTCGTTGGGTTCGCCAGAGTGGTACGGCACGGTCGTTCTCGACCCGGCACTTGCCCTCAGTCCGCTGCCGGTGTGGGAGTGGTTCGTTGAGAACCCTTCGGCAGCGACGACCGAGGGTGGCACACGCTGCTCTCTTTGGATCGAGGGTGAGTTCTACGACAACGTCAAGGTCAAGCGCCGCGGCGCAAGCTCGGCAGGCTACCCGCGGAAGAGCCTCAAATTCGACTTCAACCCGGACCATCGACCGGTGCTCCTGGATCTCGGTGTGCCGATCGACGAGGCTAACGTCAACACGCACTGGTCCGACAAGGCGCACGTGCGCCAGCTCATGTCGTTCCTCGTCTACGACGTGGTCGGCTCGCCGGGTTCTGTGTCGTTCCCCGTGCGGTTGGAACAGAATGGCGTTTTCTATTCCGTGCAGACGTTCATCGAGGAGCCGGACAAGTTTCTGCTCGAGCGTGCCGGCGAGGACCCGAACGGAGCGTTGTACAAGATGTACAACACGTTCACGAGCGGGACCTCGGGCGTGGAGAAGGTCACGCGCACCCACGAGAACAACGCGGACCTTCAGGCCTTTGTGGCGGCCGTCGCACAGGGTGGTCCAGGACTGGAGAACTACCTGTTTGACAACCTCGACGTGCCGAAGGTGCTTAGCTACCTGGTCGCAACGTGGCTGATCCACGAGAACGATCACGTCCACAAGAACTACTTTCTGTATCGGGACTCGGACGGTGACGGGGAATGGCAGTTCCTCCCGTGGGACAAGGATCTCACCTGGGGCCGCAACTACAACGCGTCCAACGGCGGCGTCCTCAATGACGAGATCACCTACGACCACCCCGAGCGCAGCCACGTTCTGATGGGCGACAGTCAGCACACGAACCCCGGTGGTCGCTGGAACCGTCTGATCAACAGTATCTATGGCAATCCACGCCTACGGGAGATGTACCTGCGGAGGCTTCGGACGGTCTGTGACGCACTTTTGCAGGTCCCCGGTACGCCCGCAGCGGAGCGCTGGATGGAGGGACGCATCAACGACGCGTACGCGCTGATGGCCGCGGACGTCGCGCTCGACGAAGCCCGCTGGGGAGTCCCTACATGGCAAACTGCCCGCACCTTCCAGCAGGCGAAAGACCGGATGATCTCCGAGTACGTCGTGAACCGGCGCGGCCACCTCTATGGGAGTCAGCTGGCGGTCAACGGCGGCCTCGTGCCGGAGGCGGCCTCGGGGCGCACCCGCTTGCGCGTCACCGGCTTTGATGCCTCTCCTGCGTCGGGCAACTCCGACGAGGAGTACGTCGAGCTGACCAACGACGCGTCCTGGGCGACGGACCTCTCGGGCTACACGCTGGAAGGCGCAGTGAGCATGCTGGTCCCCCCTGGGACCGTGGTGGAGGCGGGCGGCCGGGTCTTTCTTTGCGCGAATCCCCGGGCATTCCGCGGGCGAGCGACCTCCCCCCACGGAGGTGAGGGACATTTCGTTGTCGGCCCCTTTAACGGCGACCTGGATTCCGGGGAAGCCGTCCTTCTGCGCGACCCAGCCGGACGCGTCCGGGCAAGAGTCGTCCTGTAGGTGATGCTCGGCCCATGCAAGGTGGTGGGTGTGGAGGGGCGGCTCGCCGATGCTCTGCGGCAGTCAGGGCTCTGGAGCAGTCAGGGGACTTGACGAAGCGCAACACCGCGCTGAGGTTCGGTGAAAGGACGCGAACCCTGGCGCTTCCGGCTGGCCCCGCGAAGAAGCTGCTCAGCTTCAGGGACAAGTTCGCGGTGCACGAGGCTGGCGCCCGTGTTGCTG
>CAJXRJ010000860.1 GCA_913058555.1 uncultured bacterium | reverse complement strand
GAGATCATGCCTAGTCTCGTGGGCTCGGAGATGTGTATAAGAGACAGCTTCCACAGGGACCCTCGACGAGGGCAGCGCCTTCGGGGCCCTCCAGCGGGCGGCGACCTTGGCTCGAATCTCGGGGGCCGATCCCGAGGCTCTCCCCCTGGGCGGGCCGGTGGATGTCGAAGGGACCTCGCCCTCACGCCCGACGCAGGACCACACCTTTCGGGAGAAGGCCGTGTGGATCGCGGAGGCCCTTCAGCGAGCCGAGGCGGAGAGCCTTGCGGCCTCGGGGCTGGCGCGGACCACGGTCCAGGGCAAGAGCCTCGTGAACAGCGCGGGCAGGCGGGTGCACGGGGCCTCGTCCCGCGCGGAGTTCTCCATGACGTGTGCCGACCGCGGTGCCCATGCGGAAACCACCGGGGGGGCCGCCGCGTCTTCGTCGATCCAGTGCTTTGTCGATCAGATCGATGCGAACGCAGTGATCGAAGACGCCGTGCGTGCCGCGGTCCGAAGCCGCGATCCCAAACCGGTGGAGGCGGGGCTTCAGAACGTCGTTCTTGAGCCGGCCGCGGTGGCGGCGCTGCTCACCTACGCCGGGCACTTCGGATTCGGAGCCCAAGAGGTGCACGAAGGGCGCTCGTTCATGGCCGGGCGCATGGGGGAGACGCTCTTCTCTCCGGGCCTGTCCATCGTGGACGACCCGGCCCACAGCTTGCTGCGAGGGTGGCGATTCGATGGGGAAGGCACGCCGGTTCAGCGCACGGAACTCGTGCGCAATGGCACGCTCCAGGGCCCTGTGACCGACGCGCGATGGGCCGAGCGACTTGGACTCGCCAACACCGGCCACGGGCATTCGCAGCCCTCATCCGGGGGGCCTGTGCCGAAGGCGATGGCGATCGAAGCAGGGGCCGCTTCCATGGAGGATCTCGTCTCCTCCGTGGGGGACGGGATCTATGTGCGGCAGCTCCACTACGTGAATGCCGTTGAGCCGCGGGACCTGGTGCTGACGGGAATGACCCGCGGCGGCACCTTCCGGATCCGGGACGGGAAGGTCGAGGAGCCGCTTCGGAACCTCCGGTTCACACAGTCCCTCGTGGCGTCCCTCGCGTCCGTTCTCGGCGTGGGAAGCGCGCCCAAGCGCTGTGGATCGCTGATGGGGGACGAGGTCATCGTGCCCGCCCTTGCGATCCGCGACTTCAAGTTCACTTCTACGGTGCCCGCATGACCCAGACTCCTCACTCGGCGGACGGCCCCACGGCTGGACCGGCATCCGGTACGGCATCGGGCGCAACGTCCGCGTCTAGCGGAGCCAAAGTGCGCTCCGCCCAGGGAGCGCGGGCGCCCGAGGACATTGCGCGGGAGGCCGTCGAGCTCGCAATGGAGCGCGGGGCGGACGCCGCCGACGCCCGGGTCGTGCACCTGGCGCGGGAGAATCTAACCGTTCAGAGTGGCCGCGTTTCGGAGGCCGAGGCGCCCGATCAGTTCGGCATTGGCGTGCGCGTGCTGAAGGACGGTGCCTATGGTTTTGCAGCGGCACCCGGCTCGTTCCAGTCCCTGAAGGACGCCGCCCCCGGCGTTGCCCGCCGGGCGCTTTCAGTGGCCCGGGACCTCAGTCCCCTCCGTAGGCGGCCGGTCACTCCGGTGGGCCGCGCCGATGGGCGCGGCGAATTCGCCACGCCCTGCGAAGAGAATCCATTCCTCGTCCCCTTGGAGGAGAAGCTCGATCTGCTCATGCGGGCAGACCGGGGGCTCGGTGGCCGACGGGAGATCGTCTCGACACTGGCCCAGATCCAACTTCGCCGCGAGGAGCAGTGGATGGTCACCTCCGAAGGCGGGGCGACCCATCAAGTGCTGGTCCGGTCGGGGGGGCGCATCGAGGCCCTGGCCAGGGCTGCCGGTGTCGTCGAGCGCCGGAGCTACCCCAATGCCCTCGAGGGGGACTTCCGCTCCGGTGGTTTCGAGGTGGTTCGCGCGTTGGATTTGGTCGGCGAGGCCGAGCGGGTCCGGGATGAATCCATCGCGCTTTGTCACGCGGACGTCTGCCCAGCGGGCGTTCGGACGCTCATCCTGGGCAGCTCGCAGCTTGCCCTCCAGATCCATGAGTCGGTGGGTCACCCCCTCGAGCTCGATCGGATGCTGGGGGAAGAGCGGGACCTCGCCGGGGGGTCTTTTGCGTCCCAAAGTGATATTGGTTCCCTGGAGTACGGGTCGCGGCACGTGAACCTGGTGGGGGATTCCACCATCCCGGGGGGCCTGGACACCCGTGGCTGGGACGACGACGGTGTGGCCTCCGGTCGCTTTGATTTAGTGCGAAACGGGCAGTTGGTAGGTGTCCAGAGCGGGCGCGCCAGCGCGGGCCTCGCGGGTCTCCCCGAGGGGGCTGCAGTGTCCCGGGCCGAGGGCTGGTACTGCCCTCCTTTTGATCGCATCACGAACGTCTCGCTCGAGCCCGGAGAGGGCACCCTGGACGACCTGATCGCCCGAACGGAAGATGGCGCCGTCTACGCCGATACCGTCAAGACATGGTCGATCGACCAGGAAAGGCGCAACTTCCAGTTCACCTGCGAGATCGCTTGGGAAATCCGGGGCGGGCGCAAGGCGCGGCTCCTGAGGCTGCCAACCTACCAGGGCTCCTCCCTTGACTTCTGGCGTTCATGCGACGCGGTGGCAGGGCCAGAGGAATGGCAGCTACACGGCGTGGTGAATTGCGGAAAGGGCAACCCCCTACAGGTGGCCGAGATGAGCCACGGTGCGTCACCCGCACGCTTCCGGGGCATCCGCTTCGTCGATGTCACGGGCCCCGCGTAGGCCCCGCGCCTGGGCTCCTCCCAGGTTTCTCTCCGGCGCCCCACAGGCCCCTCCCAGGCCCTTGGGAC
>CAJXRJ010000859.1 GCA_913058555.1 uncultured bacterium | reverse complement strand
GAAGGTGCCGTCGATCAGCGCGAAGTCGACGGACTCGAGCACGCTCTCAAGGGACGTCTCCCAGCGCTCCCACTTGTCGATGTCCGGTAGGTACAGCAGCGCGTGGCTTGGGCCCTCGATGCGGAAGGCCACGGTGTCGCTGAACTCATCGCGGTGGGGGACCTGGATGGCGGACACCGAAAGCGTTTCGGTGAGGGTCGTGGTGGCTCCCGGCGCCAAGGCATTGCCCTTGGCATGGCCCGCGCGGAAGAGCAGGCTCCAAGGGCCGTTGCTACCCAGGAACCCGAGCAGCTTCGGTGTACCGAACACGGTCATCGGATCGGAGCCGTAGGCCTCGCGCCCCAGGTAGAGCAGCCCCGCGTAGTGGCCCAGGTGTGCGTGGGTGATGAACACGCCGTCAAAGAGTGCGGGCCGGCCCCCGTCGGTGTTCTGGCCTTCTTGCCCATGGCCCCGGGCCAACTCCACTTGTTCCGGAAGCTCGGGGCCCGCGTCGAAGAGCCAGCGTTTGCCTGAGTCTGGATCGACGAGCAGGAGACTCGTGATCAGTCGGCGCGTCTCGGGATCCTCCCGCGCGGCCCTGCACGCGTCGCACCTGCAGGCGATCTGCGGCATGCCCCCATCTTGGGCGGTGCCAAGGACGAGGACGTACGGCGATTGGGCCGCTGCGGGGGCGCCGGCCTCGGAAGGCGGCGCGGCGCACGAATGGAGTCCGATCGCCATGGACGCGGCGACGAGGGCTTCCCTGATCGTCATTTGCATGCACGCGATCGTAAGGGCCCCCTGCGGCGCCGGGCGCTACGGCGCCGAACTTCCGGCCTTGGGCAGTCGGTAGAGGCGCTTGTCCTTGTGGCGGGCCACGAGCTGCGCTCGGGCCAGCCAACGCATCTCGTCGAGGCCGGACCACACTACGCCCACGGACGGATACGAGTTGCGCTCCAAGGCAATATCACTGATGACGAGCCAATGGGCACCCGTTTCCTGCGCCATCGCGATGAGGGACATGCCGGTGTTCTTGAGGGGCAGGATCTCGGGCGAGACCAGTGCGCCAACGTCGATCACGGGCTGGTCGCTTTGGAAGCCGAATACACCGATCTCGCCGATGAGCACGGACTCGTTCGGCCCCGGGTTCTCCGCGGCGAGCGTTGCCGCGCAGGCGCCATAGCCGTCGACGTAGGAACGAAGGAGGGGGGCGCGGCGGTGGACGAAGGCCGTGGAAAGGACACCGAGAACGGCGGCGGCCGCGAAGGCGAGGTGACGGCGCTCCGGAGCCGGGCGTTTTTCCATGAGCCCCGCGAGCAGCGGACCCGATCCGATGAGCAGCGCAACGGAGGGCGGCACGGCGTACCAGGAGGCTTCGGTCGCTCCCTTGCCAGCGATGTAAAACACGATCGCCAGAAGGTAAGTGCCCATCCAGGCGCGGGACCAAGCGTCCCCTCGGGACCAGCACGCGTGGGCGGCTGCCACGATACCGACCATCAGGATCGCGGTCAGGCCATGGGCGCAGGCCATCGGCAGGTAATCGATGAAGGGCAAGAACGTCAGGCGCGCGACCCCAAACCAAACGGCCTCGATCGACATGAGGCTGTCGTAGTGGGCTGAGTTCCAGCCGCTCTTGGCGACCATCGATTGGGGCAGGACGGTGCCGTAGTGGGCCACGGCAAACGCCACCCATGCCAGGCCCGGACCGAGGGTCAATGCCAGACGTCCCGGCGCCAAGAGGTCTTTGAAGAAGCGCGTGGAAGAGGAGCGGCCAAGCCAGAGCAGGGCGGGCGCGAAGAGGACCCCTTCGGGCCGTGCGACCATCAGGAGCCCCGTCCAGAGGGCTGCGGCCGTGATGCGCCCGCTGTTTGCCGCCGACATCGCCAGGGCGGCGAGGCAAACGAACATCGGCGTTTCCATGCCGAGCATCTGGTTGTCCACGAAGACCGGGGCGAACAAGAAGACACAGAGGAACAGCCGCAAGAAAGCCGCGCCGTGGGCGGTCCGTCTTGAGTGAATCTCCGCGCCGAGGACCCAGGCCGCCACGGACCAAAGGGCGATGCCGAGGACCAAGACGCCGACTTCAATGCCGCCCCTTCCGAGGAGCACCATCATGGCGGAAGTCACAAAGCCCCATAGCGGCGACGTGACCCCAAACACGGCCTCTCCGGCGTTGTAGACGAGGCTCCCGGACTCCGCCGCGTTGCGCGCGTAGCGCAGGGTGATGTAGGCGTCGTCCACGAGGACAAAGCCCGTGACCCAGGCGGCGAGCGCGAGGCGCAGGGCGGCCGCGACGCCGATCCAGATGGCGAGCTCGCGGGGGGAGACGGCCTTCTTCCTTGGTGTTTCGGTGGCAGTCATGCGGCGTGCCGCGCGAAGCCGCGGCCGTCAAGCTCGTCGTAGATCCGGCAGAACGCGTCGCCGTAGGCCGCCGCTGAGAACTGGGTTCGAACGCGCTCCCGGGCGGCGGTGCCCATGCGCTGAATGCCCACCTGATTCCCGAGGGCGCCGTCGATTGCGGCGGCGAGGTCACCGGCGTCACCGGGAAGGAAGTGCAGGCCATCTTGGCCGTGGCGCACGATCTCGATCAGTCCGCCATGCCCCGCCGCGATGACGGGTGTTCCCACGCCCATGGCCTCGATGGCCACGAGCCCGAAGGGTTCTGGCCGGGTCGAAGGGACGACACAGAGGTCCGAGGCGGCGAGGAGCGATGGGAGCTCATCGGTGAACGGCACGCGGGTGAAGCGGTGCCCCAGGCCGTGGTCTTCGATCGCCTGATCGAGGGCGGCTCCGAAGTGCCCTTGGCCGGGCGGCGGATCGCCGGCGATGACGAAGTGGGCGCTGCGGCCGGCCCCTTCGCAGAGGGCTGCAGCCTCCACGAG
>CAJXRJ010000858.1 GCA_913058555.1 uncultured bacterium | reverse complement strand
ACCCCGAGATGTAGCTTCCTCCACCCGCGACGCCCATTCCCGCCATGCTTCGCCGCAGCCCACTCCCCCTCGCCGACGACCGATAGTCCGGTGCTGTCGATGATCAAATCGATGGGTTCGTTGCTCGTGCGTTTGGCCAGGGACACCTTGATAGCTGCGCCGCGGCGCGACAGGGTCGTGTGGTCTGGCACGTCAAGTTCCACGCCCATCAGCTTGAAGATCGACCGGAGGAAGCCCTCGGTCTGACGCAGCGGGAGATGGAAGACGAGCCTTAGCGTCAGCGCGGCCTCGATCGCAAGGTTCGAGAACTTCGGCTGTGCACCTCGCCGCCCACTCGGCTTCGCCTTCCACGCACCGACGGCCTCAGGTGAGAGCCAGATCGTGACGTCGCCGCGCTGGACAAGACCCTGTTCGTACTCACGCCAGTTGGTCACGCGGTAGCGGGTCTTGTACTTGGGGTGCACGCGTGACTTCATGCGCTCAGGGTGCACCAAGGGGTCGAATCCAGCACGCCAACGGTCCTGAAGGGCCTCAGCGCCGGGCATTCGTGCACCAACGCCCCCGGGAGCCAAGACGCTGAATGTCACAACGGGTGCAGCTTACGTCTTTGATTCCTCGAGTGGAGTCCAGCTGCATCGACTCGCGGCGTTGGACATAGGGTTTAGCGACTACTTTGGCGCTTCCGTGGCCGTCAGCAACGGGGTCGTGGTCGTGGGTGCCTACGGTTGGGAGGGGGCGGGGCCCAACGGCAACAACCAGGGGAGCGCCTATGCCTTCGACGCCGCCAGTGGCCAGCAGCTGCGCCAGCTCGTGGCCAGCGATGGTTCTGGGTCGGACCAGTTCGGTATTGCCGTGGCTATCGAAGGGAATCAGGCACTGGTGGGCGCGCAACAGTTCGACCGTGCGACGGGGGGACCCAGAGGATGTGCCTACCTCTTCGACCTAACTTCTGGATCTCAGACTCATCAAGTCCTACCACTCAACGCCGGGACCGGGGATCGATTTGGAAGCGCGGTGGCTCTAGACGTAGGGCGCGCGCTGGTTGGCACCAAACTCGATGCATACGCCTACTTGTTCGACTCCAGCAGCGGCGAGCAACTGGCGGCAATCAGAAGATGGGGTGGAAGTTCTGGCACCGCCCTCGGAGCGGTAGCCATCGATGGCACGAATGCACTGGTGGGCGCACCAGGTTCCGGCGGGCCCGGCAGCTCGAGCAGGCTATTCACCACCGTGTCCACGGAGGACGCGTTCGAGGACAACGATGCCTGTGCGGCCGCGGTCCCCTTGGCCGCCGGAGACTACCTCAGCCTCACCATCACGCCCCCGAGCGTGCCTGACGGCTCCGACGCCGACCTGGACTTCTACGCGGGGACGCTGCACCCAGGCTTCGAGCTGCAGCTTGCAATCGACTTCGATCCGCAGGTCCAGGACCTGGACCTCTACCTGCACGACGCGTCCCAAGGGTGCACCGGTACACCCCTGCAGGTGAGTCAGTCGAGTGACTTCAACACCGGACTGGAGTCCATCACCTGGCTGAACGGCGCCTCCCAGGCTCTGGACTACGTCGTCGAAGTGCGATTCCCCAACAACAGTACCGGGTCGCAGACCTGCAACCCATACGGGCTGACACTCGCTCACGTGGGCATCCCTCAGAGCTTCTGTACCTCGACAGTCAATGGCTCGGGCTCGGCCGCGACCCTTGACTGGTCTGGCTCGACGAGCGTCGCGGCCAACGACCTCGTGCTCATGGCTTCGGGCTGTCCGGCGAACCAGTTCGGCATCTACATCTACGCCGACGCCGAGCAGCAGCTGCCCCTCGGGGATGGCTTCCTCTGCATCGGCGGCGGCAACGCCCTCGTTCGACTGAATACAGCGCTCCAGATCGATACCAGCGGCCAGGCGAACCTGAGTGCCGACCTGACCTCGTTTCCATTCAACGCAGGCCCCGGGGAGATCCAGGCCGGCAGCACGTGGAGTTTCCAGTTCTGGTTCCGCGATCCGGGAGGCGTCTCCGGCTTCAACCTGAGCGATGGCCTGCGGGTACCGTTCGGTATCTAGCCGCGCGCTCCCGACACATCGACGCCCGCGACGAGCCCGTTGTCCCTGCTGAAAACGCCGTCCGCGCCCTGAGGCAGCCGCTGGGCCGCGATTCGGAATGAACAAGGGTGGTCGTCGTTGTCGTGAGGATACACCTTCCCCACGGTTCCGCGGACGTTTCGCGCTACGCAGCTCGCGAGTAGCGGTGGTGCAGCCCACCAAGCACTGGGTTCGCGACAACTTCACCGGCGCCTTCAATCGGACGCGGCGTCGGTGCGTTTCCATCCAGTGACTGGTGCGGCCGGTCGTTGTTGTAGTACTCGACGTACTCCCTGACCGTCCGCAGCAGGTGCTTCTCCCCCATCGGGATGATGTGGTCCGTGCACTCCCGGCGGATGCTTCCGATGACGCGCTCCACGTAGGCGTTCTGCCATGGAGACCTCGGAGCCGACACGAGCTCTTCGATTCCCATCGCCTTCAGCTGGCGGCGGAACGCCCAGCCGTAGGCGCCGTCTCGGTCGCGCTGGAGGAACCGTGGTATCCAGCCATCGCCCGGGAACGCCTCCACCATCTGCCGCGCAACCCACTCGGCCGTGGGATTGCTGGTGACGTTCACATGCAGGATCTTGCGCCGGTCGAGCGACATGACGACGAAGCAGAACAGCCGCTGGAACGTCACCGTGGGGACCACGAAGAAGTCGCAGGCGGCCGTCACAGCGGTGCTTCCTTCATCCGTTGTTGCTACGCGGCCCATCTGAGCCCCCCCGGGGACCTCGCGATACGGCACCGCAGCCGATCTGACAACGGCAAAGCGGGCCGGGACTTCGCG
>CAJXRJ010000857.1 GCA_913058555.1 uncultured bacterium | reverse complement strand
GAGATCATGCCTAGTCTCGTGGGCTCGGAGATGTGTATAAGAGACAGCCTTTGCAGAACGACCTCCCCTTGACGCGCCGCCATGTGTCGATGGGCCCGGGCCCCCGAGCGCACCACGTTCCGCAAAACGGTCCCGAGGAACCCCGCGTGCATAGCACGTCCCCCGCGCCCGGCCCCCGATCTGCGCGCCAGAAGCCAAGCCTCCTGCGCCGCGTCATCGGCATCATTGGGATCCCGCACCATCCGCCGCGCCAACGCGCGGGTCCACTCCCAGTGCTCGACGAGCTGCAGGGACAGGGGCGCGGGGGAGGGTCCGGGGGATGTCACGGCGATGGGCTCTTGCATGTCGCAGGTCCAAATGCACCGCGACCTCGACCGTTGCAACAGAACCCGGTTTATCGAAATGCGCCAGCCTGAATCCCGGACCGCCCAGGCCGCAGCCTCAGCCCAGAAGGTGGGCGGCGCGCTTCTTGCCGACCTGAATCAGGCGCTCGGCGCCTTCCAAGGGGGCGACCATGGCGCGCTCGTCGGTTTGGGCGGTGCCGTCGATCTTGACGCCGCCTTGCTTGAGGGCGCGGCGCGCCTCGGAGGTGGACTGGCAGAGGCCCATTTCCTTGAGCAGGTTGGCGAGGGGGAGCTCGGCGCCCCAGGCTTCGCTCCAGGGGACCCGCGGGAGGTCGGTGGGAAGGACCTTGTCGCGCACTTCGCGGTCGAAGGCCGCGGCGGCTTCGATGGCGGCTTCTTCGCCGTGGTAGAAGGTCGTTACTTCCTTGGCGAGGCGGGCTTTGGCCTCACGCGGGTGAAGGCCCAGGACCTCGGCGATGGTGGCCTCGTCCAGGCGCGTGAGATGCAGCAGCCACGTCGGCATGACCTCGTCGTCCACTTGCATGATGCGGAACGTCATGTCCTTGGGCGTCGCGGTCAGTCCAATGGAGTTGTCGTAGGACTTGCTCATCTTGCGGCCGTCGAGGCCGTTGATGAGGGGCTGCGTCATCACAATCTGTGGGCGCTGATCCTCCTGTTCCTGAAGGCGACGGCCCACGAGGAGATTGAAGAGCTGGTCGGTGCCGCCAAGCTCAACGTCCGCCGCCACCATGACGGAGTCCCAGCCCTGCATGAGCGGGTAGAGGAACTCGTTGATGCCGATGGGCTCCTCCGCCGCGATGCGCGTTTGGAAGGTGTCGCGCTCGAGCATCTGGGCCACGGTCATGCGCGTCGTCAGGCGCAGGAGCTCCTCGAAGTTCATGGCGTCGAACCACTCGGAGTTACGGCGCACCTCGGTCTTCTCGATGTCCAGCACGTGACCGGCCTGGGCGACGTAGGTCTCGAGGTTCGTCTCCACCTCCTCGCGCGTCAGGACCGGGCGCAGCTTGTTGCGCCCGCTGGGGTCCCCCACCATCGCCGTGGCGTCCCCGACGATCAGCACGATCTGGCAGCCGAGGTCCTGGAGATCCCGGAGCTTCCGGAGCTGCACCGCGTGACCGAGATGCAGGTCAGGGGACGATGGGTCCATCCCGAACTTGATCCGCAGGGGCCGCCCTTCAGCCAAGGACTTGGTGATCATCCCCCGGAGCTGCTTCTCCTCGATGAGGTCCGTGGTGCCCCGCTGGAAGGCTTGGAAGAGGGTGTCGATTTGCGCTTCGGATCCCGTGGCCATGGCGGGGACTTTACCTTGGACCAGCCCCGCGTCCTAACCCAGGAACGGGGCCACCGGCCTAATCTTCGTGGGAGACGCCTGCCTCGCGCCGTTCTTCGAGGCGGCCCAGGAGCCAGTTGCGCCACGCGAGCTCGTTCCGGCCAAACTGGGTCGAGCCCTTCAGCCACCTGAGGGACGGCACGAGGGTGCGGAGGGACTCCACGGGCAGGGTCTCCACCGCTGCCCCGAGGCGATCGAGGGTCTCCTCGTGACGAGAGGGCGCAATACGGACCGTGCGCTCGAGGAGCGCGGGCAGGGGCGCGTTCCCGCGCTTGACCAGTTCGACGAGCTCGTCGGGCTCCACGAGACTCGCCGGAACCCAGCCCGCCAGGTCAGTGCGCTGCGCGGGCTCCGCCACGATGTCCCGGGCGGGGAACGACTCGCCGCCGTCTTCGACGGTGCCACCGATGAACCTCAGGGACACCCGCATGCGAGTGGCGATCGCGCCCACCGGGACCTCGATGGGAATCTCGGTCAGTGCCAGACTCACTTCCCCCATGGCCGGGATTTCAAGGGCCAGGGATTCGTCGAGGGCCTGGTTGGCAGCGTCCTGACGCTCGATGCCAGCGCGGGGCTCAAGGGAGGTTCGGCGCAGGTCGAGGGCCACCGGCCCTGGGCGCAGGGTGATCGGCGTGGGCCACGTCGAGCGCCCCACCAGGCTCACCTGCACGGCTTCTTGGCCCTGGATACGCTCCACGAGGACCTCGAGCTCAAGGGCCCCCATGCGCTTGCGTCCCTCGACGACCTTGCCGAAGCCATCGACCATGCGCAGCGCCGCATCGACGTTCTCGCGGGCCGGAAGTTCACCGCTGAGGACCTGGAAGCTCAGGTCCCCCTGATTGGCCTTGGCCTGTGCCACCGTGGGGAGGCTCTGCCGCTCCGACATGAGCCGTCCCCGGAGCCGCCGAAGAGCCGCATCGGCTACACCGAGCTCGTCTTCGTCGAGGGCCGTTTTGACCGCATCAAAGGCGGTCTGGTAGACCGGATGAACCACGAGCGCGCCTCCCATGCCCGCAGGTCGGGAACGCGCTGAACGCGCAAACCCAGTGCCCCCAAGCGACGAGCAACCAACGGCGCAGGCGATGAGGATGGCACACGCTGCAAGAGCGGCACCGGCCGTGGGGCTCTTGGGGTGGCTCATGGGAGATCGAAGATCCATCGGGGGGGAGAGG
>CAJXRJ010000856.1 GCA_913058555.1 uncultured bacterium | reverse complement strand
TGCCTAGTCTCGTGGGCTCGGAGATGTGTATAAGAGACAGCGATGCGGAGGCGGCGCTACCTACTTGCGGTACTGATTGGGTGGGTCGGCTCATTTTGATTCTTCTTCGCGGTGGGCCAGGCAACGCCTCAACGGCCTTTTTCCGACGGCAGCGGCTCACCCCAATGGCCAGCGAGGGCATGGAGTATGCCTGATGTGAGATGAATCGGTTCATGGGCAACCGCTCGCAGAAACTGGCGACTGTAGCCCCGCACTTTGGGGAATAGCGGGGGCTGGGCGCCCTTCCTAAGGTAGGGCAGAGACCACCGTTCTCGGCCCCCTTGAATGCCTGCCATGAACCGCCCGTCGATCGCCCCCTTCCTGCCCTTCCTTACCGCGTTACTCAGTTTCGACGCCGCGGCACAGGAGGTTTATCAGATCCGAGTCGACGAGCCTGCCCAGACGCTGCTCGGCTTTGGCGGCTCGCAAGTCTTCCAGCTTGAGTGGTGGGTCGATCACCCGACGCCAGAGCTGCTGCACGATCTCTTGATGGACGGCCTAGGGCTGGACATCCTTCGCCTAGAGATGGTCTACGAGCGACCGAGTCCTAGCGGGGCCTCCTGGCAAGAGCTAATGGACAAGCAGGTCGAACTGCTCGCCGAAGCGCAGGCCCGCGGTGTGACCTCGACCATGGTCACCAGCTGGTCGCCGCCCGCTTACCTCAAGGACAGTCAGTCCATAGCTGGTGGAACGCTGGCTCTCGACGCGCACGGCGCCTTCGTGTACGACGACTACGCCGACTGGTGGGTGGATGGACTGCTTGAGTACAAGTCACGTGGCGTGCTCTTCGACTACGTATCACCACAGAACGAACCGATCTGGTCCGCCCTCTATCCCACTTGTCGTTTCAATCCGACGGAGTCCGCAGGCATCGCTGGCTACCTTGAGATGTACAGGCGCTTCTACACCAAGCTCGCCTTGGAGCCCTCGTTGACGCCGCTCTTGATGGCATGCGAGAGCGCCGGCTACTGGGATCTCGACAGCTACCTCACGGCCATCTCCCAGCTGCCTTGGATCGATGCCTGGACGCATCACATGTACGGGCTTCCCTGGACGGACCCGAGTGCTGGCATACCCATGCAGCAGTCGGTCAAGGCGAACTGGGGGGATCGGCCGATTTTCCAAACGGAGTACTCGAGTCTCGGATCACCCCTGGGGTGGGAGGACGCCGTGCTCCTGGCCCAGCACATCCACAACGTGCTGGCTGAGGAAGACGCCGCGGCCTTCTTGTTCTGGAGCCTCCTTTGGCGTGACGGTCAGGCGGAGATGGACGGGCTGGTGCAGGTCCATGACCCGGCCCTGCAGGATCCGACGATCACCGTCCGAGACTGCTACTGGGGCATGAAGCACTTCTCGTACTTCCTCGGTTCTGGGGACCGCCGTGTCGCCTGCGTGCCGCCGGCGTCGCCCGCGCTGAAGGTCTCCGCGTACCGGCGCGCCCAGGACGACGTGCTCGTGGCCGTCGTCGTGAACCCCAGCGCCAACCCGATCTACTTCGCCCTCGACGTTCAGGGGATGCTGACGGGGGCAGTGACCGGAGTCCTTTCGACCGACAGCCACCCGTTCGTGGCTCAGACGGGCCTCTCCCCCGCGACGGGCATCATCGTCCCGGCCAAAGCCATCCTCACCCTCGAGGTCCAAACGGCCGAGCCCACCTGCGGGCCGCAGCCTGGCTGTGCGGGTGTCCCAAACTCGACGGGTCAGGCAGCCACGGTGGCGGGAATCGGCAGCGGGAGCATCAGCGCGAACGATCTGGCGTTCGTCGTGGACGACTGCCCGCCGAGCACGTTCGGATTGATGTTCTTCGGCCAGGGTGAGGCGAACGCGCCGCTGGGCAATGGCGTCCGCTGCGTTGACGCACCGCTCTACCGCATGCCGGCCATCTCCGTCGACGCCACCGGAATGGCGGTGCTGCCCTTCGACCAGCTGAACACGCACACGCAGGCCGTGATCGATCCGGGCAGCACTTGGACGTTCCAGTTCTGGTACCGCGACGTCGCGGCCGGAGGCGCGTTCAGCTCGGTCAGTGGTGGACTCGATGTCACGTTCTGCCCATGAGGGTCGGGGCTAGGGCTCGGCCCCCCCGCAACAGCTCCGTGCCTGAAACCACGACCCGGAGCCGTTCCGGGCCGTGGCTGTGCGGGCGGTGGGCTCCCGTGACACGCTTGACCGCCGGGTCCATGCCAGCGTTCTCCCGCTAGAAGACCTGCACCGTGCCTGCGGACGTGAGGTTCGAAGTCGCCCCGGGGTTCGCGTCCCTGTGCCAAGCCTGGAAGGCGAGAGTGTCCCCCGGACGAATGATCGAAACGGGGAACGGGAACGCGCTGAGATCCACGGTCAGCTCCGCCACGCCACCGGCACCCGAGTTCCTGATCTGGCCCGAACCCGTGAACTGGCCGCTCGTGCCGCCGAGACAGAATAGGCCTTGGCTGCTGAGGAAGGGCGCGGGAGTCACTGTGGTGCGTGAGACGAAGAAGAGGGTCGTGGCTTTGGGCGGAAGGTCCACTGCCCGCAGGACCAGATCCCCCCGGGCGATGACGTTGGTCCCCCCGAGCAGGAGGCGCCCCGGGACCCCGGTGCTGTTCGCCACCGCTGGGGCACACGCTTCTGCGCCAAGGGCGCCGGACGAGCGCCAGATGGCCCCGTGGATCTCGCCGGATGCCGACCTGGATTGGCCCGCGATGGTCGAACCGTCCGCGCTGACAACCACTGCCGACACGAACTCGGTGGGTGAAATCGCATCAAGAATTGTCAGGCCGGCAGCGTCCCACCGGAAGGCGCGCAGTCCAAGGCCGCCCCCAAGAGGGCCAGCGGTTCCACAGATGACG
>CAJXRJ010000855.1 GCA_913058555.1 uncultured bacterium | reverse complement strand
ATCTACACACTGCATATCGTCGGCAGCGTCAGATGTGTATAAGAGACAGTCCTGTTGGAGCGCCGCGATTCGACAACCCCATCAGCAACCCCCTAGGCCGTTACGTGAACGAGTGCGTCGCCCTGGAAAACAAGAGGGTTCGTCACATGCCCAATGACAACACCGGTCGTCGGGCTCTTCACCTGGGTTCGCCCGGCCTCCTCTGGCAACGTGAGGAAACCGATGGGCTCACCCTTGGCCACGGAGCTGCCTAGCTCGGCCGTCAGGTGAAACAACCCGCTCCGGGAGGCACGCACCCATTTGGACCCTTCGAAGTAGCGCGTGGGCACGGTCGCTGCTGGCGCGTCCTCCACCATGCCTAGAGCGTGCATGACCCGAAGGGCCCCTTGCACTCCCGAGTCGATGGCGTCTTTTCCAAAGCGAAGTGGCTCCCCCGCCTCGTAGAGCAGGACCTTCGCCCCCGCGCGGAATGCGACCTTCCGTAGGGATCCGTCACGTAAGCCGGCCCCAAGGGTGACCGGGGCCGCAAAGGCGTCGGAGAGCCGGCGGGTCTCAGGATCCACGAGGTCCGCTCGGATCTGGGGCAGGTTGGTGCGGGCGTCCGAACCGGTGTGAAAATCCAGACCGATCGTGCAGCGCTCGACGACCTCCGTCACGAACATGTGCGCCAGCCGAGACGCAAGGGAGCCCCGGGGCCCCCCAGGAAAGCTGCGGTTCAGGTCGCGGCGGTCGGGCAAGTATCGCGACTGGGCGAGAAAGCCGAAGACGTTCACGACGGGTACGGCGATCAGGGAACCCGCGAGGGACTTTGGGTTCAGCTGGGCGAGCACCTGACGGATGATCTCCACGCCGTTGAGCTCGTCCCCATGGATGGCAGCGTTCATCCAAATCGTCGGCCCGGGCTTGGCTCCGTGGAGAACACACACGGGCAAGGACGCATCCCCACCGGTCTGCAGGCGCGCCACCGGGATTTCGAATCGCTCCCGCTTGCCCGCGGCGCATGCGTGGCCCGCCACCACGAGCGGCTCCCGCTCGGGTACCAACCGACTAGCCTTCGGCACGGCGGCGCCTCCCATCGGCGCTCCGCTTCTCGAGGTGCTCGAGAATCTTCGTCGCGACGTCGATCCCCGTCGACTCCTCGACGCCCTGCAGACCCGGCGATGAATTCACTTCCATGATCAATGGGCCATGGTTGGATCGGAGCATATCGACGCCGGCCACCCGCAGGCCAAGGGCCTTGACCGCACGCTTGGCGCAGGCGCGCTCCTCCGGCGAGAGCTTCGCTTTAGTGGCTGATCCGCCGCGGTGCAAGTTAGAGCGGAACTCCCCCGGCGGCCCCTGGCGCACCATGGAGGCGACCACCCGATCACCGACAACGAACGCGCGAACATCCGCTCCGCCGGCCTCTTTGATGAACTCCTGAACCAGGATGTTCGCATCGAGGTTTCGGAATGCCGAAATCACGGACTCCGCGGCCTTGTCCGTTTCCGCAAGAACGACGCCCACGCCCTGGGTGCCCTCGAGGAGCTTCACCACCAACGGCGCACCGCCGACCATGTCGATCACGCCTTGAATGTCCTTGGGCGAGTGAGCGAAGCCGCTGACCGGAAGGCCAACGCCTTCCCTTGAGAGGATCTGAAGCGAGCGCAGTTTGTCCCTGGAGCGGCTGATGGACACCGACGAATTCGCCGCCATGACCCCCATCATCTCGAACTGCCGCACGACGGCCGTCCCGTAGAACGTATTCGATGCGCCAATGCGCGGAATCACGACGTCCAACTCGAGAGGCGCCCCCTGATAAACCACGCTTGGGCGGTGAGACGTGATGTTCATCACGCACCGTAGATAGTCCACGACGCGAATGTCATGGCCCCGGGCCTTGCCCGCCTGCACTAATCGGTCAGTCGAGTAGAGCGAGGCCTTCCGCGATAGGATACCGATGCGCAACGGCGTTCTTGCGCGCTCGGGCTCAGCGGCCGGATGCGATTCCGCCGTGGGGTCGCCGGGGTTCTGCGTCATGGGATGGGCGGGGAGATTAGGACGTGGGCCGTCTCTTCTTGCGGCTAAGCCGTGAAGGGTCGAGGAACGATGCGCCGGGATCCACGAGGAAGCGGCCACGCATGGCTTCGCGGCCGAGGAGCATCCAGAAGAGCATGTCGTCCCTCGACGTAAGCGTCAGCTCAATCGGCCAGCAAATTCCCTTGAGTTCGACGCTGGTGGAGATGAGGTAGCGCTCTTCGATGGCGCCGTTGGAACTCTTGATCGTCCGAACATCGAGGAGATCCGCCTCGCACGAGACGGGATCGCCCGTCCCGGCATGCTTCGGGCGCGTGATGAACTTCACTCGATCCCCCGACCGCTCGATGTCCGATGCGTGAAGCGCCGAGGAGCGCGCCCCCGTATCGATCTTCGCCTTGATGCGCGCCACGCCCAGGTCGGGCAATGCGAGCCATTCTCTCCACCCGATGGTGGGAAGATCAGGGGTTGGTGTTCGAGGGGAGTCTTCCAATGAAGTATCGAGGTGAGTCATTACGGTGCCCCTTCAAGGGCGGCCGCTGCACTGAGCCAATCGGGGAACGCAAAGTCGAAGCCACTGCCTTGGAGCCGGGCCGGAATGACCCGGCGGCTCTTGAGGATGAGCTCCGGGTCTGTCGAGAGCAGCACCGCCCCGGCGCGGATCATCCACTTGGCAGCCGGGAGAGCAAGGGGCATTCCGATGGCACTTCGAATCGCGCCCATGAACTCCCCTTGGGGCAAGGGCTGGGGAGCGGCCAGATTGACGGGTCCGGAGAGCCCTGGGGTCTCGAGCAAGTGCTCGACGGAGCGCACGAAGTCCCGCCCGTGGATCCAGGACATGTACATCCGGCCCCCGGCGATCCGGCCCCCTAGCCCCCAA
>CAJXRJ010000854.1 GCA_913058555.1 uncultured bacterium | reverse complement strand
GAGGCGTTCGAGGGGCGGTTTTCTGGATAGTTGAATTGTTCAACGGCCTGCTAGGCAGCCCTATCGGCCGAAGGCTCGGCCGGCCCGGAGCCCGCGGAGGAGTCAACGGAGTCCTCGCGGCTTTCGCCATGCTGGCTGCGTGCTGGCACCGTAAGGGTCGCCGTGGCCCCAAGACCCACGCCCGCGCTCTCAAGCCTAATGTCCCCGCCGATGGCGATCATCGCCAGGGACGCTTGGTGGAGGCCGAGACCCGGGGCGTGCTCCTTGGAGCTCGTGCCCATCTCGAACACGTGAGGAAGGACCTCAGGATCGATCCCCACGCCCGTGTCTTGGATCTGCAGCTGGTAGTTGGTGCCAGCTTTCGTAAGGGAAAGCACGAGGGCGCGCTCCACGGGCGGCAGGTTCCTCATCGCGCAGACCGAGTTCTCGATGACCGATGTGAGGGCCTCCAGAAGACGCTGACGGTCGAGCTGTACCTCCGAAGCTTCTGAGAGGTGGTACTCAATCGAGATGTCCTCCTCATTGACGCCGGCGACATGGACGGCTTCGGTCAGCACTTGCTTGAGATCCGTGGGCTCCTTGACGCTGCCTGACGATTGATCGCTCGTCAGGTACCGAAGCATCTCCGCCGCCTTCTCCACGAGCGCCTCGACACCTTTGGCATCGTCGGCCAGCCCAGCGAGGCCGGCGTCGAGGTGATCGATGGTGGCGCCGAGGAAGGCCACGGCATGCTTGCCCCTGGGATCCTCCTGGAGGTACTTGGCAAGGTCCGATTCGTGCCGGACCAGCTCAGCGTGAAGCAGCCGAAGATCCCCCACGTCCAAGTCGGCCGCGTTCTGGCAAGCGAGACTCGACGATACGGCGATGCTGTTCAGGATGTTCCCCGTGTTGTGCACCACGTCCGCCGCAACCTCCGAGCGACCGGTGAGCCGCGCGGAGCGCTGCTGCAGGACCCGCGAACGCTCGAGCTTCTCGAGCATCCGATCGAACTCCTGGGCCAAGGTGCCAATCTCATCCGACCGCCCAGAATCCAGTCGCGAGGAAGCGTCGTCGGACTGCCCAATCTGAACGATGTGGGAGGTCAGTTGCCCGAGGGGCCGCGTCACGACGAGCTGCACCAGGACCAGCAGCAGCAATGGGAACACCACCGCAACGCCTGCCGCAGTGAGCATCTCGAAGCGCTCCATGCGGTTCCATAGCTCCGCGTGTCGCAGGGGAATGTCCGCCTTGATCCCGCCGACGGGCATGCCGGTGAAGTCGATGAGAGGCGAGTAGACCGATACAGCAAAAGACGACCGCGCGGCGATCACCGGCCTCCGGGTCGCCGTGGCCTCGTCGACCCGGGCGAGGTCGTCGCGATCGGTGGCAGGGTGATTCAAGAGGAAGAACTGGGGCCGCACATCAGCGATCTGCGCGATCTCCTCGAGCAGGTACCCATCCACGGCTCGAATCGCCACCGAGAGCGCCCTTTCCCCGTCGACGACGACCTCGGCTGCTCCGAAGAGCAAGAGGCTCCCACTACCGATCACCGGGAAGATGCCCCGGGGAGTTTCTTCCTTGATCCATGCCCTGAAGATCGGGTGTTTCTCTGCCCACTCTTGGTTGGGAAAGGACCGAGCGAGCGCCTTCGCAAACGCAGGGCTTTGGTCCGCCCGCTTGCTGCGAGCCGAGCGCAGTACCGAGCCGTCACGGGCCACGACAAAGGCGGCTTCAATGCCGAGCTCATCGCAGTCCACGGACTTGGGCCCATCGGTTCGAATCATCGACTCGGAGTAATGGGATAGCTCCCCCGCCAACGCCTGAATCGCTCGATCCACGCCGTTCAGGACTTCGCCCGCTCGGGTGTTCTCCATCTCTTCGAAGGTGCCGCGGAAACTTGCACGCCGGAGGCCATGGTCGACCGCTAGGAATAGCGCCACGGCGACAAAAACGGATACGGCGAGGCGAGTCCGGATAGATCGATGGGCCCGCTTCATCTCCCCTTGCCTCCTGCAGCGTCGCACTTGACTTTGGGGTGTTCGAATGGGACCCGTCCCGCCGTGAAGGTGATCCACGGAACCGCGGCCAAAGCGAATCCGGGTCGCCTGGTGGATTCGGTGGGGAACATCAACATGGGCATCGACAGGGGGAGGGCCGGAAGCGTTTTCCGTACGCAGAGGGAGTACACGGGGTGCCCACGACGGGAATCACCTCATCCTCGACGTTTTCATCGAAAGCACGGCCTGCACGCCTGAAGCGAACGGGAATGTTTCCAGGGAAGAAACGCTCGACCACCAAACGCGGGCACGGGACCTGTGCGCTGCGACTGAATATCAACCGCTGGCGACGCCCCGCAGCAATCCGCCTGTCGATACCTAGGGGGCCTTGATAGCCTCGAGTACGACGGTCGCAAACGAACCAACGGGGAGGTCGAATCGCGCCCAGGCGCAATCGTTTTCCCACTTGTCTACCTCGACATTCTCAAGCGGAACCACGAGCGGTCGCCGCGCGCCGCGGGGCCGCAGGCCCCCTGGAGTCTTGAGGTCCTCGGGAACGAGGTTGTCCGCCGCGAGGGACTCCAGCTCGATCTCTCCTGGCTTGCCCGTGGCTCGCATCACATCGGCGGACCAAAGGGGACCCGTTGGTGGAGAGCCGGCCCCCATGTCTTCTGGGTCGCCATCCATGAGGACTCGGTGCCTGCCATCCACAGCCTGAACCACGTCGCCAATCTGAGACTGGCTCTCCGTCCCCATCGACGCCCGTGTGGCAAGGACCCGGTTGAAGACGCGGGCCTGGATCATCGCCAGCTGGAAGGCCCGGGTTCGCTTGGGGATCGCGCCGATCAACTCCCGGGGATCCTCCGGCCGCCTGCGCGCCATCAGCATCGCCACGGGCTTGATGTCCGGGGCCAGGGCGCGGC
>CAJXRJ010000853.1 GCA_913058555.1 uncultured bacterium | reverse complement strand
CTCCCGAAGGAGCTGAAGCTCTCCGAGGTCGGCCCCGTGATCGCCGCCAGGCTGAACTCTCGCCTCGCGCTCTTCGACGAGCCCACGGACGAGATGTACGCGTCTTGGTATGCCGGCTCCGACCTCGAGGACCTCGCGAGGGTCCACTTCGACGGCGCGATCGCGGTGAACGCATTCGCCGTCCTGGAGTGGTCCCAGCAAAACACCCGTTCTGACGCGGAAGCGTACGGCCTGGGTTTGCTAGCCGAGCGCCGTGCCTCGTTCGACAAGGAGGTTGCCTGGCTCGACGCCGAGGTTCATCGGCAGATCGAACTGCTGGGCACTTCCTCCGCGGTCATTCTCGCTTCGAAGTCCGACGACGAGCTCCTTCGCGCCTTCCAGGCCCCAAGCGACCGCTACGTCCTCCGGGCACGGATGCTCCAGGAATTCAACGCGTTGGCCCGGGACGCGGCCAGCGGCGAGTTCGCGAAGATCCGCGCCCTGTCGCCGAAGGAGCGCGCCCAGCACTCCATGCCGTTCATGTCGTGAGGCAGCTTTCAACGCCTCTCCGCCGTGCGCGAAGAGATCATTGACGGCAAGCCCGAAATCCTGCGAACCAGCGTCCCCGGGAAGGACCACCCCGAAGCGATGGCGCTGTTGAACCGAGCGAACAAGCTCGGCCGGCACGTTGGCCACTTCCCCGTCGTCCTGGACGCCTTTCCACCGCGGAAGTGAGCCAGCGGGGTGCGTATACTCCTCCCATGCGCACCCTTGAACTGGCCTGTGGCCTCTCCCCCGTATCGGCCGCAGGCCCGGGTCCTGTCGCCCGATGAGCAACGGCTTTGACCTGCGGGGAAAACGGGCCCTCGTCACCGGCGCCTCGGCAGGAATTGGTCGCGAGATCGCGCGCGTCCTCGCCGCCCACGGGGCACACCTCATCCTGACCGCCCGGCGCCGCGACCGGTTGGAGGAGCTCGCCGATACCCTGGGCCGCTCCCACGGCGCCGAGGTGGACGTGATGGAGTCGGACCTCGCGGACCCCGGTGGGGCGCAGGCCCTGATCGAGGCCGTCGAGTCGCGTCACCCCATCGTCGACGTGCTCGTCAACAACGCCGGCTCCGGCATCCACGGGCACGGCCTCGACCACGAGTGGGAGGCCGAAGCCCGCATGCTGCAGCTCAACGTCGTGTCCCTGGCCCAACTGACCAAGCACTTCGCCCGCGCCATGGTGAGGCGGGGCTCCGGGCGGATCCTGCAGGTGGCGTCCACCGCCGCTTTCCAGCCCTGCCCGAGCTACGCCGCCTACGGCGCTTCCAAGGCTTTTGTCCTGCACCAGTCCGAGGCCCTCGCCGAGGAGCTGCGGGATTCGGACGTGAAGATCACGGTTCTCTGCCCGGGCAGCACCAACACCGAGTTCTTCGAAGTCTCGGGCAACGAGCGCAACCAGATGCAGGTTTCCACCAGCCTGGACCCCGACGTGGTGGCCCGGCAAGGGGTGGCCGCGATGCTCACCGGGAAACGCGTGATCGTGACGGGGCTTTCGAACAAGATCACGTCGACCGGCGTCCGGCTGTTGCCGCGGCGGCTCCAAGCGATCCTGGCCCGAAAGGTGCTCGAATGATGATGAAACTGGCCCCCGTATCCCTCGCCCTGGCCTTGGCGGCCTGCGCCACTTATCCGCCTGTGCGCGTTGCGGAGCCCGTGGACTACGGCCGGCCGCTCCCCGCCGGGGCCGAGGCGCTGATCAAACTTGGGCCGGGGGACCGCGCCCCCGACATGCGGTCGACCTGGTTCGAGCGTGAGGAGATCACACCCGCCCTCGAACGCTCCGCCAGCTTCACGCGCTCGAAGCATGCCGCCCAGTTCTTCCCGATCGCCGGCATCACCCACGCCCGGGCGATCGCAAGCCTCGAGCGCTTCGGCGAGCTGCTCGACGAGTGCGGATCCGCCGACGAATTCGAGCGCCGCTTCGCCGCGGAGTTCGATGTGTACAAGAGCGCGGGCTGGAACGGCACGGGCGGGGGTGTGCTCTTCACCGCGTACTGCACGCCGCTGTTGCCCGGGAGCTTGTCGCCAACGCCGGAGTACTCCCATCCCCTGCACGCCCTGCCCCCCGACCTCGTCAAGTCGGACAACGGCACGATCCTCGGTCAGGAAACGCCGTCCGGCATTCGCCCCTACCCCACGCGGGACGTGATCCTGCGGGACGCTGCCTACGAGCCCCTCGAGCTCGTCTGGTTGAAGGATCCCCTCGACGCGTACATCGCCCACGTGAACGGCTCGGCCTTCGTGGAGCTGCCCTCGGGCAAGATCGCACGCTTTGGTTACGCAGGCAAGAACGGTCGCCCCTACACCTCCCTCGGAAAAGCGCTCATCAAAGCAGGTCAAGTGCCCGCTGAGGAGATGAGCCTCGCGGCGATTCGCCGCTGGGGAAAGCAGAATCCAAAGAGCGTGCCGGGGTTCCTCGCCAAGAATCAGAGCTACGTCTTCTTCACGCCGATCGAGGGCAATCCGCGCGGCAGCCTGAACGTCGAAGTGACGGCAATGCGGTCCCTCGCCACTGACAAGTCGCTCTTCCCCCGGGGCGCGCTGTGCTTCGTCGAAGCGGAGCTTCCGACGCCGGCGGGTCCCTCGGCGCCCTTCCGCCAGCTCATGCTCGACCAGGACACGGGCGGAGCCATCCGCACAGCCGGCCGCGCCGACATCTACCTCGGCGTAGGCCCACGGGCCGAGCGGCTCTCGGGCGCGACCCGGTCCCCGGGCCAGCTCTACTATTTCTTCCTCTCCGAATGAACGCCAACGATGCCAGCACCGGCACGGCGAAGATAGTGGCCCTTTGCCTCGGCGAGGGCGGCATCCCCAATCGCCAGGTCGACGAAGCGTCGGTCGAAATGCTCGGCCTCGTCGGCGACAAGCTGTCT
>CAJXRJ010000852.1 GCA_913058555.1 uncultured bacterium | reverse complement strand
CCTAAGGCAACCGACGGCGTGCCGCCATCACGCCTTCGACGCCAAGCGACGCAGCACGTAGTTCAAGATGCCGCCGTTGCGGAAGTAGTCCGCTTCCGCCGGGGTATCGATGCGCACCAGGGCGTCGAACTCGGTGACTTTGCCGCTCCCGTGGGTGGCCTTCACGTGCACGGTGCCGCCGGTCGGCGACGTTTCGTTCGCAAAACGCTCGGCGAAGCCAGTGACGTCGTAGGACTCCGAACCATCCAAACCGATCGAGTCGGCGTTCTGGCCCTCCGCGAACTGCAGGGGCAGGATGCCCATGCCGACGAGGTTCGAGCGGTGGATTCGCTCGTAGCTCTCCACGATCACGGCGCGCACACCCTGGAGCGAGGGGCCCTTGGCCGCCCAGTCCCGGGACGAACCCATGCCGTACTCCTTGCCGCCGATCACGATCGAAGGGATGCCCTCCGACTTGTACTGCATCGCCGCGTCGTAGATCGACATTTGATCCTTCGACGGGAAATGCACGGTGACGCCGCCTTCGACACCTGGGACGAGGCGGTTCTTGATGCGCACGTTCCCGAACGTGCCGCGCATCATGACCTCATGGTTGCCGCGGCGGGAACCGAAGGAGTTGAAGTCCTTCTTCTCGACGCCGAGGGACTTGAGGTACTTGCCAGCGGGGCTGTCCTCGGGGATCGCGCCCGCGGGCGAGATATGGTCCGTGGTGATGTTGTCCCCGAAGAGGCCGAGGACCCGGGCGCTGTGGATGTCCTTCACTTCGTCCGTGTCGAGGGTCATGCCCTCGAAGTACGGGGGCAGGCGCACGTAGGTGCTGTCGTCCTGCCAATCGAAGGTGCTGGACTTCGGCGAGTTGATGGCCTGCCACGCGGGCGGGCCATCAAAAACGCCGGCGTAGCTCTCGGCGAACATCTCGCGGGTCACGCAGCCATGAACGATCTCCTGGACCTCCTTCGTGGTGGGCCAGATGTCCTTCAGGTAGACCTCGCTCCCGTCGTCGGCGGTGCCGATCGGGTCCTTCATCAGGTCGATGTTCACGTCGCCTGCAAGGGCGTACGCCACCACGAGGGGCGGCGACGCGAGGTAGTTGGCGCGGGTCTTCGCGTGGACTCGCCCCTCGAAGTTCCGGTTGCCCGAAAGCACCGACGACGCCACGAGGTTGCCCTCTTCGATGGCGCTGACGATCTCGTCCGGGAGCGGGCCGGAGTTGCCGATGCACGTCGTGCAGCCATAGCCGACCACGTCGAAGCCGAGGGCGTTCAGGTGCGGCGACAGCTCGCCCTTGTCGAGGTAGTCGGTCACGACCTTCGATCCCGGCGCAAGGCTCGTCTTGACCCAGGGTTTCGTGCGAAGGCCCTTGAGCGCGGCCTTCTTCGCCACCAGGCCCGCCGCCACCATGACGGAAGGGTTCGAGGTGTTGGTGCACGACGTGATCGCGGCGATCACGACGGAGCCGTTGCCCAGCTCGAAGGTCTCACCGCCGGAGGTGACGCTGACCTTGTTGCCGTGGTCAGCGGCGCCCGCGGACTCGAGGATCTGCTTGCGGTCCGTTTGGAACTGCGCGCTGAGATCGCTCAGGTTCACTCGATCCTGGGGGCGCTTCGGCCCCGCGAGGCTCGGCACGATCGCGCTCATGTCGAGCTCGAGGAGGTCCGAGTACTCGGCCACCGGAGAGTCCGCCGTGTGGAACATGCCCTGCTCGCGCATGTAGGCTTCGACGACGGCGATCTGCTCGTCCGAGCGGCCGGAGAGACGCAGGTAGTTGAGCGTCTCTTCGTCCACGGGGAAGATGCCGCAGGTGGCGCCGTACTCCGGCGCCATGTTGGCGATCGTCGCGCGGTCGGCGAGGCTGAGGTTCCCAAGGCCGGGGCCGCAGAACTCCACGAACTTGCCGACGACGCCGTGGGCCCGCAGGACTTCGGTCACTCGCAGGACAAGGTCCGTGGCGGTGGCTCCCTCGGGGAGAGCCCCCGAGAGCCGCATGCCAACGACCTGTGGGATCAGCATCGAAACCGGCTGGCCGAGCATCGCAGCCTCGGCCTCGATGCCGCCAACGCCCCAACCGAGCACACCGAGGCCGTTGATCATCGTCGTGTGCGAGTCCGTGCCCACGAGGGTGTCGGGGAAGGCGTATCCCCCACCGTCGACCATCACGACGCGCGCCAGGTACTCGAGGTTGACCTGGTGACAGATGCCCGTCTCGGGCGGGACGACCTTGAAGTTATCGAAGGCGCCCTGGCCCCACTTGAGGAACGCGTAGCGCTCACCGTTGCGCTCGAACTCGCGATTGAGGTTCTCGGACATCGAGCCTGGGGTGCCGAAGCTATCGACCTGGACGGAGTGGTCGATGACCAGCTCGGCGGGCTGCAGCGGGTTGATGGCCTCGGGGTCTCCGCCGAGGGTCTTCATCGCGTCGCGCATGGCGGCCAGGTCGACCACGGCGGGGACGCCGGTGAAGTCCTGCATCAGCACGCGGGCGGGGCGGTAGGCGATCTCCGTGGAGGGCTTGCCCTTCGGGTCCCACGCGATCAGAGCGTCGATGTCGGACTTGGTGACGGAGACGCCGTCCTCGTGGCGGAGGAGGTTCTCGAGCAGCACCTGAAGGGCGAAGGGCAGCCGACCGACGTTGTGGCCGCTCTCTTGGAGAGCGCTCAGGCGCGCGATCTTGTACGACTTGGCCCCGACTTCGAAGGAGCCGCGTGAGCGGAATGAGTCTTGCATCGGCCTCTAGGGGAGCCTTCGGCCCCCGCACTTTGGGTCCTCTGGGGAATCCTCAATGGATCGCCCCAGGTGGCGGCATGCCCCCACTGGGAGCGCGATTTGGGGCACTAGTTTACTCGCTAGACCCTTCAAACGCCCCCGTGGGATGGGCGTAAATCTGTCTCTTATACACATCTGACGC
>CAJXRJ010000851.1 GCA_913058555.1 uncultured bacterium | reverse complement strand
GCCCTGGATCGTGTCGATCAGCTCGAGGGGGACGCCCGCCACCGGCTGGCCGTGACGGTCCACGGCGAGGACGTCGGGGGCCGCGGCGGCGGGCTGAGCGGCGCCAATGGCTGACGATGCGGCGGACAGGACGGTGAGGCTGAGGAGGGAGAGGTGATTCACGCCAGTCATTATCACACCGATGGGCATGAGTTTCCGGAGCTGACGTGGCTTCCGCCGAAGTTCGCGGGCACCCTCTTCCGCTCGGATTCCACCCATGAGCCGCCCCATCCCCGCCCCGACCACCTGGAAACGCACCTATTGGGTCGTTTGGGTCGCGAATCTCGTCACTTCCATCGGGATGATGAGCTTCCTGCCCTTCTTCCCGAGCCTGCTCGCGGAGATGGGGGTCACGGACGAGGGGGACCGCAGCATCTGGGCCGGCGTGTGTTTCGCTGCGGCGCCGCTTTCCGCCACCATCTCAGCGCCGATCTGGGGTGCGATCGGGGATCGTTTTGGCCGGAAGGTCATGGTTTGCCGGGCGATGATGGCTATCGCCGTCTTCGTGGGGGCCATGGGCTTCGCCTCGACCCCATGGCAGCTCTTGGCCCTGCGCCTGGCCCAGGGCACCTTTTCAGGCTTCATCCCGCCGAGCATCACCCTCGTGAGCATCGTGGCGCCGGAGGACCGCCAGGGCCGCGTGGCGGGCAATCTCGGCACGGCCCTCGCCATTGGTGGGCTGGTCGGACCGCTGCTCGGGAGCTTCCTCGCCAACGCCCTCGGCAGCCGCCAGGCGGTGTTCTTCGTGGTCGGCGGCTTGGCATTCGTGTCCGCCTTCATCGTGTGGTTTGGTGCCCACGAGGACAGGAGCCTGCGGCAGCAAGCGGGCGCCACCCCCGGGGGAAGCTCCGATTCTGCCCGCCGTACCATTCGCGGCGCGTTTGTTCGCATCGGCAAGGACATCGGCGAGGTGCTTGCGAGCCCCGCCATGCGCGCCACTGCCCTGGTGGTTTTCGCCCTCCAGTTTGGTCTCGGCGCCATCAACCCGATCCTGGAGCTGTACATCGAGGGGCTCTTCGGGAGCGATTTGTCGGGGACGATTTGGCCGCGCCTGGTGACGCTGTTCGGCGCGGGGGAGGGGTCCCTCGAGACCCAGGCCCAGACCCTCGCGACGGGGCTTTCGTTTGGGGCCATGGCCGTCGCCAACCTGCTCTCGCTGCCCCTTTGGGGGATCTACGGAGACCGCGTGGGACACCGCCGCGCGCTTTCCCAGTGCGGCGTGCTCGCCGCGGCGGCCCTCATCCTCCAGGCATCGACCGCCCACTACGGCGTCTTCCTGGCGGGCCGGTTCCTCATGGGGATCGGCATGGCCGGTATCGGCCCCTTGGCATTTGGGCTCGCCGCGGGCGAAGCGCGGGCCGAGCGCCGCGGCGGCGCCTTCGGCGTCGTGTTCTCCGCCCGGACGTTTGCGGTCGCCGTAGGCGGCACATCGGGGGGATTCCTGTATCAATTCCTCGAAGCGCGCGGGCTGATGGTGATGGCGGCGCTGCTCGTGGTGGGTACGCTGCTGTTCTTCCGGCGCGCCGCGGCGCCGGCCACGACCACCACGCTCCATGACTGACGATGCTCCCAGGCGCCTTCGGCGCGCCGAGTCGATCCTTCAACGCCGCACGTCGCGCTTGGTCCTCGTTATGGAGCGACCTTGGAACGACGACAACGTGCAGGCGGTCCTGCGCACAGCCGAGTCCTTCGGCGTGCAGCACGTCTGGACCATCCGGCACCCAGGCAAGCGGGTGCGACATCGCCGCTCGGTGACCAAGGGCAGCCACCTCTGGGTGACCCGCCGCTCGTTCTCCGGCATTGAGGAGTGCATCGCTGCGGTGCGCGAGGAGGGCATGACCCTTTGGGCCACGGACCTGAACGACGGGGCCGATGAGATCACCGGGCCCGCCTCGCTCCAGCCGTTCCCTGAGCGCGTTGCGCTCGTGATCGGTCGGGAACTCCAGGGGGTTTCGGACGAACTTCTCCTCGCGGCGGATCGCCGCATTTACCTGCCGATGGCGGGCTTCACGGAGTCGTTGAACCTGTCGGTGGCGACCGCGCTTGTGCTGCAGAGGTGCTTCGACGCTTGCCCTGAATTGGTGGGTGCCATGTCGGAGGAGGAGCGCCAAGCGCTTCGCGTTCACTGGTACGAACGGCTTGCGGGGAGCAACGTAGGCAAGCAGGCGGTGTTTTTGAAATGGGCGGAGAACCCGCCCGAGGCGCTCGAGTCCCCGCGCGCCTCGGCGGAGAGCCGCCAGCCACGGGTGAAGAAGGTTTCCCTTCGCCGGCCCGGATTTTGACTCGATGGGCCGCTTGATGCGCCCCTCCGCTCAGCTCATCTCGATCAAAATTCGACGCGCGTTGTCGGCGTCTTGGCGCGCCCGGGGCCCAAGGTCCACCCCGCGCCGCTCGGTCATGGCGCGGCCGCAGCGCTTGAGGATCACATCTTCTTTCAGGCCCTCTTGGACGCAGGCTTCGACCTGGCGGCGAAGGAACTGGAAGTAGCTGAGTTCGGATTCGATGGCCGCGAGCGAGGCCTCTTTCGATTCGAGGAGATCGTTGTGGGCCGGCACGATGAGCTCGAGCCCGTGCTGTTCTACGAGCTCTCCGATGCGCCGATTGGCGCCCTCAAAGGGGGCGGGCTCCCACCTGCAATAGGGCAGGCCTGGGGTCACAAGGTAGTCAGCGGAGAGCAGCGCCCGGAGGGCCGGGATCGTCACGACGCTCGTGCAATTGGAGTGGCCTGGGAGGAACTCCGCGAGCACGTCAAGTTCGCCCACGCGAAGGGACAGCGACTGCTCGAAGGTCTGGTCCACTTTGGGGTAAGCGAAGCCAGGATCCTCGACGCCCTGTCTCTTATACACATCTCCGAGCCCACGAGACTAGGCATGATCTCGT
>CAJXRJ010000850.1 GCA_913058555.1 uncultured bacterium | reverse complement strand
ATCTACACACTGCATATCGTCGGCAGCGTCAGATGTGTATAAGAGACAGGCCCCGCGCCACTCCACCTTCGACAGAGAGGCGAGTCCAGGTCCCGCCGGCAGCGCGCGCGGCGGCCACCTCGACCTCCGGGCCCACCGTTAGAACCACTTCCACTTCGCGCTCGGTGAGGACCGCCCGCTCCGCCGGCAAATCAAACGTGAGCGCGGGGGCCGCGCCCGGCACGAGCAGGACGCGCTCGGCGTTCGTCCGGTTGCCCGAACCGTCCGTCGCCCGGACGACGAGCTTCTGCCTGCCCGGCTGCAGGAGGAGCCGGGCGGCGCCGCGCCGCGCATCCAAGGCGTGCCACGGACCACCGTCCACGGAAAGCTCAAGGCGCGCGATCTCCACGTCGTCATCGGCTTCGACGAGGACGTCGACGATCCCTGACTCAGGGGCAGCGCCCTCCGCGGGCGACGCGAAGGCCACGGTGGGAGGTGCGTCGTCCCCGGGTACCGTCAGGCTCGTCAGGGCCACGTCATTGGCGCGGCTCGCCTCGCCGAGACGTTCGTCCGGGTCCACAACAACCCGCAGGGTGTGGGCCCCGGGGGCGGCCGTCCAATCGAAGGACACCCACCGCGGAAGCCCACGGCCGTCGACGACCTGGCGCGCGAGCTCGACGGGCTCCGCGCCCGCCTCGCCGCGCAGGAGCGCCACTTCCACCTGACGGGCGACCGCGCCGCCCACCGAACGCAAGGGCACGCGCAGCACCATGGGAGTTCCGGCCTCCGGCGCGGCGGGACCGACCCACTCGAGCTCATGGGAGCTGACCGAGTGGTCGGGGAGTCCCACGACGTAGCCCGTCGCGTCCTCGACCCGGGCCCGGGCGGTCTCGCGGTCGGGACCAGCCGTCCACGTCCGGGTTCCGAGCAGCTCCGCCGTGAGGCGGAAGTCGCTGGTCACCACGTAGTGCCCGCCCCGCAGGTGCCGAGTCTCCAAGTGAACCCGGTTGCTGTCCGAGCGGCCATCTTCGGTGAACGCAAGGGCGGTCGGGGGCAAGCGGAACGAGTAGCCACCTTCAGGAATCGAGTCCCGCAAGGACACGACGGGCACATCGTTGACGAGCACGTCCACGTCGTGGGGACGGTGGGTCCAGCGATGCCGGGGGAGCTCGAAGTCGAGCTCAAGCCTCGCGCCCACCAGGTTCGTCTCCTCGTAGCTCCCGTCCGGTTGGGCAAACGCCGCCCAGTCCACCTGGCCGTCGTCACCCAGGTCCGCCGTCACGAACTGCGTTCCGGAAGGATCCCCCTCGCGGGTCCAGCGGATGCCCTCCTCCCGGTCGAGAACACTCATCCTGTCGGGCTCGCCATCGCCGTCCAAGTCCTCCGGCGTCCCACCGCTCGGGGCGAGACCCGGACCGAGGTAGGCCCCCGCCAAGTTGCGGGCGGCCACGAGCAGCGCGTCGACCTCTTCGGGTTCAGCGTGGAGCCAGCGCAGGGCGCGCGCGTCGAGCCCAATGCCAAGGAGCTTTTCCTTGTCGGGAGCGCGCTCGACCTGCGGCCGCTCAGAATACACGTGCTCCCCCACCTCGACGGCTTCGCCAGGGGGCAGGAGTTCCGGCCGCGGGCCGAAGGTGCTTGGATCCACCGGCGGCGCCTCCGCAGCGTCCTCGAGGACGCCCACGAACGAACGCACGATGGCCTCGTCCGTTGCGGCGACGAGCTCGCCGCCGGCGCCCCCCATGGTCCCGCGGGCCTCCTCGAGCACCTGCACATAGGGCGCGATCGCGACCTGGTACAGCTCCTCCCCGTCAGGCAATGCGACCTCAGCCTGCGCCTCGGAGGTCGTGCCCACCGCCGTCGCCCGCACGTCCGCGGCGAGTGCGTTGAAGCCCTCGTGGAGCCGGGGCCGCGCCTCGACTTCAAGGGTGGCGCCCGGAGCCAGCAGGCCATGCTCCACCGAAGGCGTCAGTCGCATGCGCGGGTCGCTGGTGGAGAGCGACAGGTCGGTCAGCCCGTCCCCATCGTTCCGAACGCGCATGCGTCGCCCCAGGCCGTCTTCCGTCGGCCCGAGATCATCCCAGGCGAGGTCCACGCGCGGGAGCTCGACGTCGACCTGAACGAGGGCTTCGTCGGCCAGGCCCGCGTCGGACCGGATGCGCACGGGGAACTCGTGTCGCGGCGTGATCACATCCTGGGCGGAGAGGGCCAACACAAACTCGCGCTCCTCCCCCGGCCCCAGGTCGAAGGGTTCGTCCGCGGAGCCCTCCTCCACGAAGCCGACGAGCAGCAGGCTCCCTTCCCCCGGCGAGCCGCAGCTCAGCTCCACCCGCATGGGCTCTTCCGCGTGGTTGCGCACGGAGATCGGGATGCGTTGGTCGTAGTCCCGGGCGACGGTGGCGCCGTATCCGCGCCTGCCGAAGGCGAGACCGCGCACGAGGGTGAAGGTGCGCACCGGAGACGGTTCCCGCGCGCCGAGGGCCTGCCACTCGTACTCGGTATCAAACTGGAGATCTGCCAAGAGCACACGCGGACGGGCGCTCGAGGCACCGACCGTTTCGGACCAGTCCCCTTCGGTCCCACGGGGCCGGTAGCGCACCCGCGCGGGCCCGAACGCCGCCGACGTCCAACTCACGAGGACGGCCTCACCCGTGAGCTGGGCGCCGTCCGCGGGCCCTAGATCCAGGTAGGGGGAGATGGAGACCTTGCGCCGCACCGAGGCGCCCGTGCCCCGGGCGTCGGTGGCCTCGAAGACGAGGGTGTGGTCTCCGCTTCCAAGCGTCCGCCAGGGAACCTGGAGTTCGTACGGGGCGCGGCGCGTTACCGCAAGGGGGCTCGATAGGCCCTCAAGGCCGACCGCGACGCGCGCAATCGGCGCTCCCGCGTACGACATCGCCCGCAGCCGAGCGGGGCTGCTGCTGTCTCTTATACACATCTGACGCTG
>CAJXRJ010000849.1 GCA_913058555.1 uncultured bacterium | reverse complement strand
CGAGATCATGCCTAGTCTCGTGGGCTCGGAGATGTGTATAAGAGACAGGCCAGGCACCGTCGATATCATCGTGCGTGAGCGGCGCCAACGCGCTGGTGAGAATCAGGAAGGGCGCGCCGGGGTCGGTGAGCGCCTGAGCGAGACGGTTCGCGTCACGGTCCGCAAGCCCGCCCTCGACCGCGTGGAGATCATCGCTCCGGACGGCGGTCTCTACACCGGCACGAGCGCCTCGGTCGGCGCCCGCGGTGTCGACGTGAACGGCGACGACCGCGATCAGCTCGAGACGGTCTGGAAGTCGAGCCATCCGGCCATCGCCACGATCGACGCCTTCGGTGAGATCTCGGTCCACAGCGCGGGCGAGTTCACCGTCTCCGTCGAGGCGGAGGGCAAGCGCGCCGAGCTCAAGGTCGCCGCCGCCCTGAACCCGATCACGCGAATCGTCCTCGAGGACGACAGCGGCGCCACGGACACCGACTCTCTCCGCACCGGAGACGTCGTGCACCTGCGCGTCGACGCCTTCGACGCCGCCGGAAAGATCGTCACCGACGTTCCGGTCGAGGTCACCTTCCGCGCACGCACCGACGACACCCTCGGCCCGGCCGCCAGCGGCCAGATCGAAGCGATCCCCGGCACGGCGCGCGCGTGGCGCTTCGTGGCGGAGCAGCCCGGGCGCTATACGTTCGTCGCGACGTCCGGGTCGGCAGCGACGCGTTCGACCCTCGCGGTGACCGCACGCGACGTTGCCGGCAAGTTCACGTTCGTCGGCCACGCGCCGGTCCGCGATACCCATACCTCAGACCTCTGGGTTTGGGAAGGGACGGATGGCCGCGACTACGCGGTGACCGGCACCTGGGGCGCCAACGGTGACGCTCACTTCTGGGACGTGACCGACCCGGCCAACATGGAGCGGGTCGCGACGGTCAACATCGACGCGCGCACGGTGAACGACGTCAAGGTCTCTGCAGACGGGCGCACGTGCATCCTCTCCCGCGAGGGCGCCTCGAACCGCAAGAACGGCATTGTCCTCGTCGACGTCACCGACCCGCGCAATCCGACGATCAAGTCGGGCTTCGACGAGAACCTGACCGGCGGCGTGCACAACGTCTTCATCGACGGCAACGAGGTGTATGCGCTGTCCGCTGGCGCACGTTACGACTCGATCGATATCTCGGACCCGGCCGCGCCCCGCAAAATCGGTAGCTACAAGGTGGACCGCGCGAGCCCATCGATCCACGACGTGTGGGTCGAGGACGGCCTCGCGTACTCCTCCAACTGGTCGGACGGGGTTCACATCGTGGACGTCGGCAACGGGATGGCCGGCGGGTCGCCGAAGAATCCGGTCAAGGTCTCGAGCTACGCGTACCCGAGCGGATGGAACCACGCCGCGTTCCCCTACCGGCAGAAAGAGACGAATCGTTTCTACGTCGCGGCGGGCGACGAAGCGTTCCCCTATGGCCTGAACGTCACGGGCAAGCCGACGCGGCCGCGCGGGTGGATCCACTTCATCGACTTCACCGATCTTGAGAACCCGGTCGAGTCCGCGCGCTACCAGGTGCCCGAGGCGGGCACGCACAACCTATGGATCGAGGACGACATCATGTACGTCGCCTACTACAACGCCGGGCTGCGCGCCGTTGACGTATCCGGCGAGCTGATGGGCGACACCTACCGCCAGGGCCGCGAGATCGCCTGGTTCCTCCCGGACGACCCCGAGGGCTTCGTGGCCAATGCGCCCATGGCATGGGGCCCGCAGCCGCACAAGGGCCACATCTTCTTCTCGGACTGGAACTCCGGCCTTTGGGCCGTGAAACTGGAGCGATGATCGTAGCCCTCACCCTTCCCCTGGTTGCGTTCGGTGGTTTGCTCCCCGGTACGCCAAGCCAGGAGCGCCTGCTCGTTGCGGCCGAGTCCGCGGACCAGGTTTACGACATCGTCTTCGACGGCAAGGAGCTATCGATCGCGAGCGTCATCGAGGTCGGGTATCAGGCCACCGAGATCGAGGGCCCGCATGGGCTCACGGTGTCTCCGGACGGTGAGCACTGGTACGTGACGATGGCCCACGGCAAGCCGAACGGGCTGCTCTATAAGTACGACGCGCGAACCAACACGGTCGTCGGTCAGGTCGAACTCGGCCTCTTCCCGGCGACGATGCAGATCTCGGTCGACACGGGCCTCTTGTACTGCGTCAACTTCGACCTGCATGGCGACATGACGCCGAGCTCCGTCTCGGTCGTCGACGTCGACGGAATGGTGGAGATCGACAAGATCGTCACGGGCTCGATGCCCCACGGCTCGCGGCTGTCACCCGACGGCTCGCGGCACTTCTCGTGTGCGATGATGAGCGACGAGCTGATCGAGCTCGACGCCGTCACACTCGAGGTCGTGCGGCGACTCACACTGACCGACGGTACCGGGCGCCGGCCCGCCGGTGGTCACGGCGGCGAGGCGGCTGAGGGCGACGAGCCCGTCCTTCACGCCGCGGTTACGAAGCCGACCTGGGTGCAGCCGCACCCCAAGAAGGACCTCGCCTACGTGGCGCTCAATGGCTCCCATCAGGTCGTCGAGATCGATCTGGAGAAGTGGAAGATCCTGCGCCGCTTCCCGACCGGACGTGCGCCCTACAACCTCGATGTCACCCCCGACGGCAAGCTCCTGGTCGTGACCTACAAAGGCGCACAGGCGGTGGGCGTCATCGACCTGAAGTCGGGCGAGGAAGTCGCCCGCATTCCGACGAGCCGTCGGATTCCCCATGGCGTCGCCATCACACGGGACGGCCGCCACGCGTTCGTTACCTGCGAAGATAAGGGCGCCGCCCCGGGCGCCGTGGACGCGATCGACCTCGAGTCCCTCGAGCGCGTTTCTACGATCGACATCGGCCTGCAGGCCGGTGGCATCGCGCTATTCCTGTCTCTTATACACATCTCCGAGCCCA
>CAJXRJ010000848.1 GCA_913058555.1 uncultured bacterium | reverse complement strand
GCATATCGTCGGCAGCGTCAGATGTGTATAAGAGACAGCCCTCTGATTCTGCCACCAGGGCCGAATGGGCTGCCCCATCTCCGGCAGCGTCAAGCCGAGGCGCTCGAGGAACCAGGCCCGGTGCTCGCGGTCGATTCCAGTATCCCGCATGCCCCCCTCACGTTCGCCGAGATTCTGAACGAGGGCGTCAGCAGCCAGCAGGAGCCAATCGCCCCGGGGCAGTGCCCGCCCGCTTTGTACGGCCGACACCAGCCGAAGCGCCAGGCCTTCGTTCAGCCGCGGGCTGGTCTCAATCTTGGTCGATCCGTCGGCGCGCACCAGCCAGCGCCCGGGCGGGGCAACGGGTTGACCGCCCTTCGCGGAAGAGCTCGGAAGCTCGAACAGCGCGCACAGGTAGCCCAACGCGGCGCTGCGCGACACCGAGTGAAGATCGGCATCAGAGACAAGGTCCATAAGGCCCGACACGTCGATCGACGAGCGCGAATCCGAAGGGGCCCCGCCCACCTCGTTGAGGGCGCGAAGGCGCATCCCAATGCGGCTCCAATCCCCAAAGAACGTCCACCCACCCGCGAGCAAATCGGGCCCGATCAGGCCGAGTACCTGCCGCGTCACAAGATCCTCGCGGGTCACCGCGGGCCTGTCGGTATGGAACCCCGTGTTCCAAACGACCGCCGCCGCCGGCCGGCGCAGCGGATGATCCCCGGAGCGAATCATGCTGAGGAACCGATCTTCGAGCAGTGCGCGCTGCGCGGACATCACATCCGTTCCGCGGCGGAAGCAGTCCGCCCTGACGCGTCGACGCTCCTCCCCGAAGGCACGCTCAACCGCCCCGAGCGTGTCCAGGGTCTCTTTCCAAGTGGCCTTAGGCCGAGCCTGCTCCAAAAGGCCGCAATCCAGCAACGCCGCGCGAATAGGATCTCCGCCCCGGTCGCGGTAGCGCCCGACTTCCGCCTCGAGCGCGTCAAGCGCGCCTTCCCTGTCGCTCATCGAGCCCAGTTCAAATGGCCGGAGCCTCGCGCAAAGCGCGCGGAACGTCAGCTCGTCCAGCGCACCCGAGAGCTCGGGCTCGTCGGCAATCCCCTTCCACGTCGCGGCCGCCAGAGCCGATGCCGCGCTGCTATCCCCGTTCCGTTCGAGGTCTCGGATCATCGTCAGGCGCGCCTCCGGGGACTCATCGAGTCCCGATCCAAACCCTCCGTGCACCAAAAGCGCAACGGCTGCCACTGCGGCGCCAAGGGCTCCCGCGTAGAACACGCGCCGCCGCCGCACGTGCAAGACCGTTCGATCCCAGAGCCCAGGCGGCCTTGCTTCGACGGCCTCCCCTTCGGTGAAGCGTTCGAGGTCCCGCACCATCGCCTCGGCCGTGCCGTAGCGCTTGGCGGGGTCCTTGGCCATGGCTTTCAAGATCACGTTCTCGAGGGCCCGCGGCAGGTCCTTGCGCAGGCGACGCGGCGCAACGGGTTCGTCCTGCACGACGGCCCGCACGGTCTCGATGATCGACCCGCCGCGGAACGGCGGCGCGCCGCACACGAGCTCGTACAGGAGCACACCGAGGCCGTAAATGTCCGTGCGCTCCGTCACGAGCGCCCGTTCCCCTAGCGCTTGCTCCGGCGCCATATACGCGGGCGTGCCCATGAGCCTACCCGTGCCCGTCAGCGTCGCGTGGGCGGCGGGGTCCAGCGCCAACCCGAAGTCCACCACGTGGGCGTTGTTCGCTTCGTCGAGCAGAATGTTCGCCGGCTTCAAGTCGCGGTGGACAAGCCCGTGCCCGTGCACAAACGCCACCGCCGATCCCACCTGTCGCAGGATTCGCACCGCGAACGCCAACGGGCTAGGCCGCCTGCGCCGCGCCATGTGCTCCGCCAGGGTCCCGCCCCCGATGAGATCCATGGTGAAGAAGAGATTCCCGGCTGACTCACCCACTTCATGGATCGCCGCGATGTGGGGATGCCGCAGCTTCGCGAGCGCCCGCGTCTCGCGCCCAAAGCGCTTCATGGACTCCCCGAGAAGGATCTCCGCCGGCCGCATGACCTTGACCGCCACTTCCCGGTCCAGCGACACCTGCTGCGCCCGGTAGACAACCCCCATGCCGCCGCGGCCGAGCTCCCCGAGCAGCACGTAGTCGGCGGGTAGAACCGGCAGTGTCATCTCGGTGACCTCGCCCGCCGCCTCCTCCATCTCGACGAGATCGGCCATGGCCGCACGGCCCGCAAGGACCCCGGCCACGTCCCCTGCGTCGAGCCCGAAGCGCGCCGCCAGCTGGTCGGCGTCCGGCACCGGCTCACCCGCGTCCTTCATCCGATCGAGCTCGAGCACAAGGCGCCCGAGCGCGTCCCCTTCCTGGTCCGAAGGGCCGCCAGCCATCGCATCGGTCATGGACGCTGCCCGTTGCTGAGCACCTGCAACGGCCTCCCAACGGCGGCCAGGGCCTTGGCCAAGGACCGCTGCACGGCCGAGGTACTCACGCCCCGCGCCTCCGCGATCTCGGCCTGGGTGAGCCCCGCAAAGTACCGATCCATCAGGACGTCCCGCTCCGCATCCTCCAGCCCCTCAATCGCCGCCGCCACGGCGTCCCGTGCCTCGATGCGTCCCGCCGCGGTGAAGGGCCCCGTTTTGGCGTCCTGAACCCGGTCCAGGGCGTCCATGAAGCTGTCGCTGCCCGCGGCCGCCGCCACCGGCCCATTTTCAAGGCGGCGCCCGCCGCGCCGCCGCCAATCGATGGCGCATCCCGCACCAATCTTGCAGAGCCACCCAAGGAAGCTCCCCGGCCCGCGGTCCTGGAACGCCCCAAACCCGGCCCGCGCCCGCAGGTACACGTCGTTGACGAGGTCCAGATCCTCCCCCGCGCCATACCTCAGGCGTAGAAACAGGGCAAGGCGATCCAGCGCCTGTCTCTTATACACATCTGACGCTGCCGACGATATGCAGTGTGTAG
>CAJXRJ010000847.1 GCA_913058555.1 uncultured bacterium | reverse complement strand
AGATCACGCCGTGGAGGTCTCCGCGCGGCGGGAGCTCGTCGAGGTTCCATGCGATGGGGAACCGCTGGCCGTGACCTTCGATCCCGACGACCAGCTCGTGGGGATTTGCTCCCTCGAAGTGGACGAGTAGCCGATGCCCACCTGGTCGTGACTTCGCCTGCCCCAGATCTCGAGCGGTCGTATCGATCACTCGTCAAAGACGTCAAGCTCGCCCTCCTTTCGGAGATCGGCGCGCGGGCGGTGTACGACCACATCGCGAGGCGAGCCAAGGACCCGGACCTGAGCGCCATGGCGGAGGGCATGAACCGCGAGGGCATCGACCTGGTGGCCCGGGTTCAGGAGCTCATTCGCGGCATGGGCGGCAAGCCGCGGCGCACGAGTTTTCGGCGGCGGGCGCTCGCGCGGGTGCTCGTGCACGGGGCGCCCATCCTCGGCGTACGGCGGGTCCTGCGCGTGATCCGCGACGCCGAGCAAACGGTGGGGCGCTGGTACGCGGAGTACGCGGTCTTCCTCATGCGCCTCGGGGATGAGCCCCGGGCGCGCGCGTTCGAAGAACTGCGTGCCCAGAAGGAGCGGCGTGCCATGGCCCTCGGTGCATGGGCTGACAACATCGTGCGCGGCGCGGAACGCTCCCTCTGAGTACGGCGCGGGACGCTCCCCTTCCTAAGGACCCAACCCCAACGAACACGCGATGCCCTGGATTCGAACGATCTCCCCCGCGGACGCCACTGGGCGCCTTGCAAAGACGTACCGGGCCGCCGTGGAACGCGCCGGCCGGGTGTTCGGCATCGTGCGCGCCCAGAGCCTCGCGCCGCCGATTCTGGACGCGTCCATGGGGCTCTACCAGAAGATCATGTATGCGCCGGGTGGGCTGAGCCGGCGCCAGCGGGAGATGATCGCGACGGTGGTGAGCCACCGGAACCACTGCCATTACTGAACCTGTTCCCACGGGGAGGACCTCCGGGTTGAGGTCGAAAAGGAATGGACAGCTCGCTCGCCGGAGGCGCGCGCGGCCTTTGTGGCCGGGGCAATGGGGGACTGGCGCAGCGCTGGGTTCGAGGGGCCGGACGCGGCACTGTGCGAGTATGCGGAGAAGCTCACCAGTACCCCCGCCGAGATGACCGAGGGCGACGTCGAAGGGCTGCGCGCGGCGGGCTTTGACGACGTGGCGATCCACGACGCCATCCAGGTCACCGCCTACTTCAACTACATCAACCGCATTGCCGATGCCGTCGACGTGGAGCTTGAGCCCGAGTACCCGCCGCACCCGCGGGGGGCGTCCCAATGAGCGGGCCAACGAGGGATTCGGCGAGCGGCGCGGGCACGGGGTCGCAAAGGCCAGCGCTTCTGATTCACTCCGAGCCATCGGAAGTACTCACGACGCTTCAGGGCTGCGGGGGATTGGCGTGGGAGGTCGCGACGTCCGGCCCCGAAATCCTCGAAGCACTGGAGCGCAGGCCACCTGAGGTCGTGTTTTCGATCAAGCACTCGGAGTTCCCCGGTGCGCTGCATAAGCCAGCCCTCCATAGCCCTGGGCTCAGGTGGCTCCATGTGGGGGGCGCGGGCATGGAACACATGGGCCTGGACGCGGACGGCACCGGCGGGCCGCCAGGGGTGCGCGTGACGAACTCGGCGGGGGTTCTGGCGCCATTCCTCGGTGAGCGTGCGATGGCGGCGCTTCTGCATATGTCCACAGGCATGGGGGGGATACTCGCCGCCCAGGGAATGCGCCAATGGCGCCCTTCGCGATTCCAAACGCTGCGCGGCCGAACGATGTTGATCGTCGGGGCAGGGCACACGGGGGCAGCGCTTGCCGGCCTTGCGAAGGCTTTCGGCATGCGTGTGCTCGGCATTCGCGCGAGCGGCGAGATGCGGGCGGGCTTTGACGCCATGGGCCCCGCCGGCCATCTGGAAGAGTGGCTTCCGTCGGCGGATGTCGTGTCCCTGCACGTGCGCTCCACCGGGGCGACGCGGCACCTGATGAACGCTGACCGTTTGGCGATGTTGCCGGAGGGGGCCATCGTCTTGAACTCGGCCCGCGGGGCAGTGCTCGATGAAGGGGCGCTCCTGGCCGCCCTTGATCGCAATGTCTCGGCCGCATGGCTGGATGTCTTCGAGGTGGAGCCGTTGCCGGAATCGAATCCCCTGTGGCGCCACCCGCGGGTTCTTGTCACACCCCATTGCGCGGACCAGGTCGAAGACTTCCCGCGACGCTTTGCGGAGCACTTCGTGAGCCTCTGGGGAGCTAACATCTCGGGCGACCACCCAACGACCCACGATCCCCATGGCTAATCTCCACGACTTCACCCTCCCTGCCCTCGACGGCACCGACGTCCCCCTCAAGCAGTTCGACGGCAAGGTGTGCCTCGTCGTCAACGTTGCGTCCAAGTGCGGACTGACTCCCCAGTACAAGGGGCTTCAGACCCTCCACGAGAGTTACGGTGCGAAGGGCCTTGCCGTGCTCGGGTTCCCGTGCAATCAGTTCAAGGGGCAAGAGCCCGGCAGCGCCGACGAAATCCAGTCGTTCTGCACGGAGAACTATGGGGTGAGCTTCCCGATGTTCTCGAAGATCGAGGTCAACGGGAAGGGGGCGCATCCCCTGTACCAATGGCTCACCCAAGAAGACACGTCCCCCGAGGGACCGGGGGACGTGCAATGGAACTTTGGCAAGTTCCTGATCGGCAAGGACGGGTCCGTGCTCGCTCGCTTCGAGCCGACCACAGAGCCGGACGATCCGGCGCTTGTGGCCGTCATCGAAGCGGCGCTCTAGCGGCGGAGCGCTATCGCAGCTGGACGGTGACGCCCGTGGTGAAGCGGCTCGTCTGCCCCGGCGGCGGGCCACCGGACTGGCGATGCCAGAGCTGGAAGGACCACGACTCGCCGACTTGGCCCGGTACGGAGCCGCCCGGGGTCTCGAGGGCGCCGAGGTCCAGGTCC
>CAJXRJ010000846.1 GCA_913058555.1 uncultured bacterium | reverse complement strand
GACTCTGTCCTCGCCATGGAAGAGCGCTTCGGACGCGAGCGGACCGATGCGGTCCAGGCGATCCTTGACCGCACCTTCGGCGCCGGTGTCACCGTCGTCGGCGTCACCGGCCAGTGGAAGCAGGTGCGGGAGGAGTCCATCTCGGAGAAGCTCGACCCGGTCAAGACCCCACGCTCGCAGCGCTCGCGCAAGACCTCGTCGCCCGAGTGGGCCCGCAGCGTCGGCGGTCCCGCGGGCGTCGCGGCCAACACCCAAAGCGGCACCGGTGGCTCCGCTGGGGGCCCCACGATGGAGCTCTCCACCACCAATGAAGAGGAGAAGGCCTACTCCTTCGGCCGCTCCACCATCCACAGCGTCTCCCAGCCCCACCAACTCGAACGCCTTTCGATCTCCCTGGTCGTCGACCAGTCCAAGAGCGAAGAGCTCACGAAGGCCGAGGACCTCGTGAAGGGCTTCCTCGGGTTCAACGAGGAGCGTGGCGACACGCTCAAGTCGTTCGCCGCAGAGATCCCTGGACTCGAACGGAATGGCGAGGGCGTGCCCGTTCTTCCGGAGCCGGTCAAGGCCCCGGAGCCCACGAGCCCCATGATCTCCATTCTCTTGGAGTACGGCCTCGAGCTCGTTGCCGGTATCGCCTTCTTGGTGGTGCTGCTGAAGAGCCTCAAGGGCAGCCGCGCCAGCGCTCCCCGCACGGCGCCCGACGGAACGATCATCCCCGCCGGTAGCGGCGGCGCTGCAGCCGCCTCCGGCGGCTCACGCCGCCGGAGCGGCCAAGGCGGCAGCTCCGGAGAAGCCGACGGCGATCCCTTTGAAGAGGAAGTCGACATGGACGCCCTCGCCCGCGCCCACATCGAAGAGCTGCTCCGCGCGGAGCCCGAGAAGGTCAGCGCGCTGCTGTCCCGATGGGCCCTCTCTGAAGACGTCTACGCCGAATCGGGGAGCCGCTGATGGCCGACGAGCCACAAGCCAACGCGGGCATGAAGGCCAGCGGCGCCCAGCGTGCCGCCGCCTTCTTGCTCAGCCTCGACAAGGACGCCAGCGCGGACGTGATGCGTGCGCTGGACCCCAAGGTCATCTCCAAGATCGCGGAGGCCATGACCCACCTCGATCCCGACCTTTGCTCGGTGGATGCCATCGACGGCCTCTACCGAGACCTCGCGCGCACGTTCCACCAGCGTACCGGCGTGCGCCCGCAAGATGACTTCGAACTCTTCGCCTTGCTCGACTCCAGCTATGGCCCCGAAGAGGCCGAGCGGGTCATCAACGAAATCCACAAGCGCCGCCGCCGCGAGCAGCCGTTTGCTTTCATCGAGTCGGTCCCTGCGCCCTTGACCGCCCGAGTACTCAAAGAAGAGTCCCCCGCCGTGGTCGCGCTGATCCTAAGTCACGTGGCCCCAGCAACCTCTGCGGAGGTGCTCATCGCCTTTGACGAGGACTCGACCCTCGAGATCGTCAAGCGCATGACCAACGTCACGCCACCGGGCGTCGACACGATGCTGACGATCGCGGACGACCTGCAGGACCGCATCCGCGCCGCGAGCCTCGTGCCCGCGCCGCGCGCCCAAGAAGACAGCCTGCGCACGGTCGCCGACATGCTGAACTTCTCCGAGGCGGAGATCGAACACGCGGTGCTCACGCGCCTCGAAGAAGACGACGGCGACGTCGCCGGCCAGGTCCGCGACCTGATGTTCACCTGGGACGACCTCTCCAACATCGAGAAGCGTGCCATGCAGAAGATCCTGGCGTCCATCGACACCAAGACCCTCTCCATCGCCCTGAAGGCATGCCCCGAAGCGGTCTTCGACAACGTGATGGGCAACCTCTCGTCGCGGGTTCGCGACATGGTGATCGACGAGAAAGAACTCCTCGGGCCGATGGCTTTCAGCGAAGTGCTGCAGGCCCGGTCCCAGATCATGGCCGCCGTGCGGGCCCTGATGGACAGCGGCGAGTTCAGCCCGGCGCGGGCAAGCGAAGAGCTGGTGGACTGATTCATGATCCAAGTCACCCGAATCCCCCTTCCGGCCAGCGGCTTCGTACGCGTCCGCACCGCCGAGTCGCCCGTTTCGGCTCACCGGTCGGGCGTCACGCTCGATCAGTTCGCCGCAGCCCTCGACGACAAGCGTCAGGCCGAAGTGGCACGCGTCCAACGGGACGCCGCCTACGAAGAAGCCACAGCCAACGCGGCCAAGGCTCTCTCCATGGCAGTGGACCGGCTCGACGAGGCCCGCGAGCGCGCGGAGGAAGCCCTGAGCGCCGACGCCGTATCGCTCGGCGTCGAGATCGCCCGTCAGATCCTCAAGATCGAAATCGACGCCTCCAACTATGGGCTCGAGAAGATCGTGCGCGCCACCTTGGCCGCCTCCGAGGTCAAGCGCGGGCACTGCATCGTCCACGTTCACCCCAAGGATGCGGTCATGTTGGAGTCCGTGGTCTTCCGGGACGAGACGGTGGTCTCCGCAGACGGCGACATCCCGCGAGGTACCGTCCAGGTCGAAACGCCAAGGGGTCTGCTCGTGCGCGAGCCCAACGCGGCCCTCGAAGAGATCCGTGAACAGCTCCTGGAGGACCTCGTCTGATGGCTCTCCTCGACCAACGGCGCTGTCGCGAGATCATCCGCCGGGCAGCGACCCCCTTCTACCGTGGCCGCATCGACGTGGTTTCCGGCGTGCTCGTGGAAGCCGTCGGGATCCCGGCGGCCATGGGTGAACTCTGCCGCATCGAACGGGGCACTGGCGACGCCATCCAAGCGGAGGTCATCGGCTTCCGCGGCGACCGCACGCTGCTGATGCCCCACGGAGACCTTGTGGGCCTTTCCCCTGGCCAGTCGGTCTACGCCCTCGGGCGCAGCTTTGGCATCGAAGTCTCCGACGCGATGCTCGGGCGTGTGCTCGACCTGTCTCTTATACACATCTGACGCTGCCGACGATATGCAGTGTGTA
>CAJXRJ010000845.1 GCA_913058555.1 uncultured bacterium | reverse complement strand
GCCACGACCCCCGAACATCCCGCTCAGCAGCCCTGGTCCCTTCCCCGCCTTTGGATCGATCATCTCCCCGGTGGGCGACATCCCAGCGAGGGCCTCGCGCTTGCCCTTGCCACCCAACATGGACCCAAGGCCCATCTTGTTGAGCTGCTTCATCATCTTCTTCATGTCCTTGAAGCGCTTGAGAAGCTCGTTCACCGCCGTCAGTTCTTGGCCAGACCCCTTCGCCACACGCCGGCGCCGGCTCATGTCGAGAATGCCCGGCTCGAGCCGTTCCTTCGGCGTCATCGACGTGAACAGCGCCTCGATGCGGTTCATCTGCTTGTCGTCGATGTCGAGCCCCTTGGCGGCCCCGCCCATGCCGGGCATCATCCCGAGGACCTTCTTCATGGGCCCCATCTTCCGCACCATGCGGAGCATTCCGAGCATGTCCTCCAGGGTGAAGGACCCCATGACCATCTTCTCGTAGGCGGCCTGGGCTTCATCCTCGTTGATGTTCTCCTGGGCCGACTCCACGAGGCCGACCACGTCGCCCATGCCTAGGATCCGCCCAGCCATGCGCTCCGCGGTGAAGGGGTCCAGATCGTCGACTTTCTCCCCTGCGCCCAGGAAGAGGATCGGCGCCCCTGTGACCTCCTTGAGGCTGACCGCGGCGCCGCCGCGGGCATCGCCGTCCATCTTCGTGAGGATCACACCGGTGAGCTCCAGCCGCCCATGGAAGGCTTTGGCGGACTCCACGGCGTCCTGGCCGGTCATGGCGTCGACCACGAGCACCTGGTTGTGGGGCTTGGTGATCCGGGCGATCTCCGCCACCTCCTCCATGAGGGCGTCGTCCACATGCAGACGGCCTGCGGTATCGAGGATGACCACATCGCAGCCCTTCGCCACCGCCTCGGCCACGCCGGCCCGACAGACCTCGGGCGGCGCCACACCCTCTTTGTGCGAAACAGGAATGTCGTTGGCGCGGCCCAGGACCCTGAGCTGCTCCACGGCCGCCGGCCGCTTCACGTCCGCCGCCACCATCATGGGGCGTTTCCCGTGCTTGTCGCGCAGGTGCTTCGCGAGCTTGGCGCAGGTGGTGGTCTTGCCCGCTCCCTGCAGGCCCGCCATCAAGATGATCGTGGGGCCAGTCTTGGCAATGTTGAGGGTGGCGTCCTCGGGCCCCATGAGCTCGACCAGCTCGGCGTGCACCGCGTGGACGAACTGGTCGGAGGCCTCAACGCCCCGGAGGCGCGACTCCCCCAGCGCACGCTCTTTCACGCGCTCGGTGAACTCGCGCGCCAGTTTGAAATGGACGTCGGCTTCCAGCAGCGCCTGGCGGACGGCGCCGAGGCCCTCCTCGATGTTGCTTTCCGTCAGCTCCTTTTTGCCGCGAAAGAAGGAGAAGGAGCCCGTCAATCGCTCGGTGAGAGTCTCGAACATGGCGGGGACTCTATCCCACCGGATCGACATTCGCACGCTCCAGCGGCCCCCAATAGGGACGGCCCGGCGAGCTCCCCGTTTCGGGAGCCCGCCGGGCCGCGTTGCCAATCAGCATCAGCGGATCAGGTCAGTTGAAGGTGACGGTGAGCGCGTTGGTGGTGTTGGAGAAGCTGCCACAGGGGCCGGGGATGTCCCGGAACCAGCTCTGGAAGTGCCACGTGGAGCCAATCGTGATGTTGCCGGCGGAGAGCCCAATAAGGCCGGGACCGATGCTCACGTTGCCCGAGGCAGGGATGGGGTAGATGAAGGGCAGGCGGAACAGGTTGCCCCCGGCGCAGAGGATGCCGTTGCCCAAAACAGAGGGCGGGTTCAGGAAGGAGCCGTACACCGTCAGGCCGAAAGTCGGTCCAGGAAGGCCCGTCATGCTCAGGATGAGGTCGTCCGCGGCGAAGGAGGCGTCCGGCCCGGAGAGGGTGCCGAAGCCGGTCAGGACAGCTCCAGTACCGGAAGCGTTGATGCATCCACCGGGGAACGAGTTGCCGCAGGGCGCCACGATCGCGGTGCAGATGCAGGCCGCGGATCCGATCGGGCCCATCACCGGGGGAGCGCAGCTATCGGGGATGCCATCGCCATCGGCGTCGGCCACCAGGCCCGAAGCGATCGCAATCGCGTCTTCGACGCCGTCGCCGTCACAGTCGAGGAGCGGCTGCCGAAGCGAGTCGGCCGCGTTCAGGTCGGCTCCGATCGGCGCCGTGCCGGATCGCATCGTGGCCAGGCCAAGGGTCTCCGCCGCGATGAGAATCCCGGGGAAGGGGGACACGCCTCCGAAGACTGGCGGCACCAAGAGGTCCCCTTCTTCAATCGGGATCCCGAAGATCGAGTCGGGCGCGCCGATGATCGCAGAGCCGCGACGGACCGAGTACACGAGCATGTCCGTGCCCCCTCCCATCCAGTCGTAGGGCTGGTTCGACACTTGGTAGCCGCCGATTCCGTTCTCCCGAAGGATGAGCGCGTCGACATCGTCGAGGTCGCCGCCGAAGAGGTCGAGGCCCAGGGCCGCGGCCGGGGCGTAGACGATGGGAAGGCCCACGGGGCCCACCGTCAGGACATCGCCGCCCACAAAACCATTCGCCACTGCGGAGCCGCTGCCCGGCACGCCCTCGAGCGGATCGAAGATCCCGCTGTCGAGGCTGAAGTAAGGCACTCCGCCGCCGGTGCTGATGGGCTCAAAGACGTCAAGAGCGTCGAGGTTGTCACCAGCATCGGGCACGCCGGGGGCCGGCGGGTTCCCCTCGATGGTCCCTACGCAGGGATAGAAGGCCCCGGAACCGGACGGGGCGCCATCACCATCGGAAATCGCGGTGTGGATCCCGAATCCGGGGGGCAGGGGAACCGGCGGCAGGGGCACTTGGTTTCCGAAGGTGTCTGCGCTGCTGTCACCGACCGGGAACTCTGTATCGAGGGAGATGTAGGGATTGCTGTCTCTTATACACATCTGACGCTGCCGACGATATGCAGTGTGTAGAT
>CAJXRJ010000844.1 GCA_913058555.1 uncultured bacterium | reverse complement strand
ACGAGATCATGCCTAGTCTCGTGGGCTCGGAGATGTGTATAAGAGACAGTCCCGAGCCCCAGCCCCACGAAGTAGTCGAGGGCTGTCGACACGACGAGCACGCCCAGGTGCCAAGGCGTGTGCGCGAGGTAGAACGCGTAGCTCAGCCCCAGCATTCCCGCCGGCCGCATGGTCCGCGGAAGGAACGGAAACAGCAGCAGGCAGAGCCCGAGGAACGGCAGGTAGTCCGTACCGGAGAAGGACATCAGGGGGTCACTGGGAGCGCCGCCTCACTGGACCAGCTCCCGAATTCGACCCGCGAGGGCCGCGGCCGTGGAGCAGTCGCGCAGGTCGTGCACGGTGAGCTCGACGCCGAAACGCTCTCCCACCAGGCTGATGAACATGACCATCCCCATGGAGTCCCAGCCCTCGACCTCGTGCAGCGATTCTTCCACGTCGATGGCCCCTGGGTCCGACAGCGTCGCTTCCTCGAGGAGTTCCACGACGCTTTGCGAAGCGACTTCTGTCATACCTGTCTCTCCTTGTCTCTCCAGTAGGGCTCGCGAAGGGTCCGCTTCAGGAGCTTGCCGGCGGCGTTGCGCGGGAGCTCGGGCACCAGCTCGATTCGGCTCGGGCACTTGAAGCGCGCGAGCTCCGCCCGGCAGGCACGAATCCACGGGCGCGTGTCCGCCTCCGTGCGCCCGGGCGCCACGGCGAACGCGAGAACTTCTTCACCCCACACATCATGGGGAATGCCGATCACCGCGACGTCGTCGATGCCGCCGAGGGCGAGCAGCACTCGCTCCACCTCACGCGGATACACGTTCTCGCCGCCCACGAGGATCATGTCCTTCCGTCGGTCGACGATCGTGATGTAACCCTCGTCGTCGGCGATGCCGATGTCCCCCGTGGCGAGCCAACCATCGGCTCCGGTAGCGTCTTGAACGGTACGGCTTGCACCGTCGGTGACCACGTAACCCGGCGATAGGTTGCCACCGCGGGCGACGACCTCCCCCAGGGTCCCCGGGGGCACCGGCTCACCGCTCGGATCCACGAGACGCACCTCCGAGCACGCCACCGCCCGTCCGGCGCTGGCGAGGCGCTCGGGGCGAATGACGCCGGGCGATGGTCCTCGGCGGTTAGCGTCAGAAGGACCCCCGCGGTCTCCGTCAGCCCGTATCCCTGCAAGAAATCGCAGCCCAGCACTTCGGCCGCGCAGCGCAGCGTCGGCACCGGCATCGGAGCTGCGCCATACACCACGAGCCGCAGGTCGTCATACGGCGCCGCCGCCGCCGCGGGCTCGCGCAGGAGCCACTCGATCATCGCGGGCACCATGAGGGTGTGCGTGATCCTGTGACCCCGCAGGGCCTCGATGGCGAGCACAGGATCGAACTCCGGCAAGAGGAATAACGATGCCGCCCGCGCCATGTTCGAAAGGAGCATCAAAGCCCCGCCCACGTGGAAGAGCGGCGTGACCTGGAGGAACCGATCCCCCGGACGCATGTCCATATCCCGGAGCCAGGCCCCCACCATCGCGTCCCAGTTACCGTGGGTCAAAACAGCGCCCTTGGGCCGCCCCGATGTGCCCGACGTGTACATCTGGAGGACGGCCGCCGCGGGGTCGGCCGGCGCGGGGTCTCGGCCGTGGTCTTCCCCAAGCCACGGGGCGTCCACCGACGCGAGTGCGTACTCGCGTCCGCCCAGAACCGGCTCGAAGCGCGGCTCGCTCACAAGCACGCTCGCCCCCGCGTCCTCGAGAATCCAGGTCAGCTCCTCCGCAGCGAGGCGCCAATTGAGCGTCACCAGCACCGCCCCAAGGGACGAGGCGGCGAAGTAGAGAGCGGCGTAGCTGGCGCTATTGCGGCCGAGAACCGCGACCCGATCGCCGGACCCCACGCCCATGGCGGCAAGCCCCGAAGCCTGCCGACGGCAGAGAGCCTCAAGCTCCGCAAAGCTAAGACGCACGTCACCATCATCCACGGCCAGATCCCCTGGCCGCCCCGACGCGGCACGGGTCAGGAGCTCATGGACCGCGGTCATCACGCGCTGTCCCCGCGGTCCGTGGCCTGCGAACCGAAGGCACCGGGCGCGATCCCGAGGCCCAGCCCCCCGTCGATGGGGATCACGGCCCCCGTCAGGAATCCAGCGGAGGGGCCCATGAGGTACTCGATGAGGCCGGCGATCTCGTCGGGGCGGCCGATGCGCCCGGCCGCGGTCGCGCGGATGACAGCTCCCCTCGCCTCTGGGGTCGTCGTCCGCATCAGACGCGGCGTCTCCACGAGGCCGGGGGCCACGACGTTGGCCGTCACCCCGTCCCGCCCGGCCTCCAGGGCGATGGTTCGCACGAGCCCCACGTAGGCCGCCTTGGACGCCGCGTAGGCCGCCTGGCCGAACCCTCCGCGGTCAGCCACCGCCGAACCGATCAGCACGATCCGCCCAAATCCCCTCGCACGCATGCCGGGGAGGAGCGCGCGGGTCAGGGCCAGCGCCGCACGGACCCCGACCCCAAACACAGGATCGTCGGCCTCCGCGCTCCCGCGCTCCACCCGCGCGAACTCCGTGAAGGCGGCCGCGCTGTGCACAAGGCCGTCGAATGGCTCGGAGGCCAGGGCCGCGACCGCGTCCGCGTCGGTCACATCCAGGGCCCTCGCGCGGATCCCGTGACTGGTTTCCCCGACGGGGCCCGACCGCGCCGCGAGGTCCACATGGGCCCCAGCGGAGGCCAAGGCCCTCCCGATCGCCATTCCCATGCCGCCGCCGCCTCCGGTCACGAGGATGCTGCGGCCGTCAAGGGGCCCGGTGGGAGAGGGGGCAGACATGATGGGGGACCCGCGGAGCGGGGCTCAGCCGAGGCTGAGGGGGGCCAAGGGGAAGGACAGCTGGCGGTCGACCCGTAAGAGTCGCTGATTCCACTACTGCAAAGGCTGTCTCTTATACACATCTGACGCTGCCGACGATATGCAGTGTGTA
>CAJXRJ010000843.1 GCA_913058555.1 uncultured bacterium | reverse complement strand
GATGTGTATAAGAGACAGTGCTCGTTGATGTTCGTCATGAAGAGCACGGCCCAGGCAAGGACGAAGATCACCCCGGGCAGAAGCGCGCGTCGACGCAGGCTGAGCGCGATGCCGCCCAGGCCGAGGGCCAAGAGAGCGGGGTCGTAGCCGATGAAGGCCTTGGCGAGGTGGGTGAAGGTCGCGGCCCTGAAGTGGAACACGAACATCTGGCCGCCAATCGCGACGGAGTCGAGCTCCTCGCGCATGTGCGTGCCCCCGGCCACATCCACCGCGTCGCCGTGGATGAAGTAATACGGGTAGCCGAGGGCGGCGGCCGTCACCAGGAAGAGGAGCACCGCGAGGACACCCCCGCGCACCCGGCGCTGGAGGGAACCCACGTGCTCAGACGGCGCGAAGGCCCAGGCGAGTCCGGTGATGCCCAAGAAGGGCAGACCTGCTTGGTGCATGGAGGCCGCGATGGCGGCGGCGAATCCAGACCCCAGGAGGGAACGGAGAGACCCTGTTCGGACGTGCACGATGGCGCCCCAGAGGCATGCGGCCAGGGGAGCCATCATGGGGCCCCAAGGGCGTTCATGCAGGGAGAGGTGCACGTGCAGGAGCGAGGTTGCCGCGAGCCAAGCGGCGAGCCACGCCCCTTGCCTTAGGCCAGCGGCGCGGCACCCCAGGAACACGAACATCGGCGTCAGCGACGCGATCAACGCGAAGAGAATGCGCGCGAGCCGATGGGCACGCCAGGGGTTCTCACGCAGGTGATCCCCGTAACCCTGGCCGTCCGCCCAAAGGCCCTGGGACTTTCCGATGACGTAATCCGCTGCGTAGACCGGGACGAGGGCGTACGAAAGCAGGTAGGGGTACGTGGAGTACGTGCCCGCCGGCGGGATCAGGTCGCGGTCCGCCGCCATATGAAGCGCGTTGCGAACCAAGTGCGTGTCGGGCACGAACTCCGGGTGGGGGGCGCTGTGGTCAATGGGCCAGAGGCGCAGGAACGCCGGCAGGACACCCAACAAGAGCAGCGCCACGAGCATGCGGCCCGCGGTCCCGACCCGTCTTGGGTCGACGCCCGTGGGGGCGTTTCCATCGGGGTCTATCAAAGGTCCGCTTCGCCCGTCGAGTCCGGCTCATCCTCATCCGAAGTTTCCTCTTCGGATGTGGGAGGCAAAGCATCGGTGGCGTTGTCGGTGCGCACCTGTTCGAGAAGTGATTCCGTCACGCGGATCTGTGCCCCATGGCGAAGGGCCAAGGCCACGGCGTCGCTCGGGCGCGCATCCAAGGTGATCTCCTCTACTTCGGAGCCCTCATCCGTCGGCCGACTCAGGCGGAGCCTGGCGTAGAACGTGTTCGCACGCAGGTCGATGATGTCCGCGCCGAGGATGCGGCTGCCGAGGGCGCCGATGGCCTGGGCCGCGAGCTGGTGGGTGAGGGGCCTTGGGGTGTCGATGTCGGTGAGGAGACGGTGGATCTCACCGGCCTCGCCCGACCCAATCACGATCGGGAAACCCCGCGGCGCGCTGCCTTCGGCGGGCTCCGATTCCTCCAAGAAGATCCACTGTTGGTCCGAGTGCTCGCGGAGCACGACCCGGACGAGGCGAAGATCGACGTAGGACTGTATTTCTGGGGTCGGCATGGGAAGGTGCTCGATTATGCGCTCCCGGGCGGGTACTTCCCACCCTCGCCCGCGACGGCATGGTGGGCGAGCCCTAGAATTGGATGACTATGCAGGCACCCGATTCCGCTCTTCCCTCCCACGGCCAAGGCCGTTCAGACCAGGTCGAGGGCGCAGCGCCCTTGGGTCCGAATGGCCAGGGGCTCTACCCCGAAAACCCCGTTTTGGCCCGGGTTTGGCGGGGGGACGCGCCGGAATCCGTGCACCGCGGGGCGTGGTGCCTCGTGGATTCTTCCGGCCATGTCCTCGAGTCGGCGGGGGCGATCGAGCACCCATTCTTCACCCGGAGCGCCATCAAGTGCCTCCAGGTGCTGCCTCTGCTCGAGACAGGCGCGGCGGATGCCGTGGGACTGACCGACGAGGAACTGGCCCTGGCAGTGTCGTCCCACAACGCCGAGCCGTGCCACGTCGAAGCGGCCCGTGGGCTGCTCGGGCGCCTTGGGCTGACCGAGGACCACCTCGGATGTGGGGTTCAGCCACCGGGCGATCCTAAGGCGCGTCTCGCCTTGACCGAGCGCGGGGCCGAGCCGGGCCGCATTCACAACAACTGTTCCGGCAAGCACTCGGGCTTCCTCGCCCTGGAGAAGCACCTCGGCGGGGATGTCGCGGGCTACCTGGCGGAAGACAGTGCGTCCCAGATCCTCGTACGCCGGGCCGTGGCGGAGATGGTCGAGGTCACGCCAGAGTCCCTCGGCAGCGCCATCGACGGATGCAGCGCGCCGACGTTCCGGATGTCGCTTGTGGGCCTGGCCGGCGCCTTTGCGCGATTTACGAGTCCCCATGGACTGGCGCCGGAGCGCCGGGCGGCCGCGGAGCGCGTGATGGCTGTCGTCGCGAAGCACCCCGTGCTCTTGGCAGGCAACCACCGCCGTGTCTGCACGGCCATCGTCAAGGCGTCCGGCGGCACGCTCTTTCCGAAGATCGGCGCCGAGGCGATCTACGCCGTGGGCGTCCCCGGAAGGGACCTGGCCCTGTGCGTGAAGGTGGACGATGGGGGACTGCGCGGGCTGCACGCGACCCTTGTGGAACTGCTCAAACGTTTCAACCTGATCGAAGCCGCGGGTGCGCGGGCGCTCGAACGGTATCGGCAGTCGATCGTGCGCAATTGGGATGGTATCGAGGTGGGGCGAGTCGAGGTCCTTTGATGGGATGGCCTCACACCGGCAAAGGGAAGCGATACGGGGGCCTTCTTGGTGCCCTCGCGTTGGGCGTTGGAATCGCGCTCGGTGGCTCCCTCGGCTGGGGTGCTCAAGAATCGGATGGCCGCGCCGTGGGGCGCGAGTTCGTGCTACGGCGCGCAG
>CAJXRJ010000842.1 GCA_913058555.1 uncultured bacterium | reverse complement strand
GATCATGCCTAGTCTCGTGGGCTCGGAGATGTGTATAAGAGACAGGTTCACAACCGCAATCGCCGATCGTTACCCTGTCGCCCATGAAGCTGGTTACCTCCGCACTCCTCCTCTCGGCAGCCATGGCGCCGTCCTGCACCTTCCACTCCCACGCTACCGAAATGAACGGCGTGACCGGAATGCGCGGCGTCCCGGTCGAGTACCAAACCACCACGAGCTGGGCCCTCCACGGGCTCTTTGTCTTCCCGTTGATCGGCAACGGCGCCAAGGACAAGGTGATCGACGAGTTCACCCAGGAGGCAGCGGCCCGCGGCGCCTCGCGCACCCGCATCACCCAGACCGGCGGCCTGACGTACTGGTTCCTCCTGCCTCCGCTCTCGTTCTTCATCCACCCGGTGCAAACCACCGTGGAAGGCGACATCGAGGTCGAGTAGGGGACTCAGTTGGCGACTCCACAGCGGTCCAAGCCCGTCTATGTCCCGCCCGGGGGACCGGGCGGCGTCGAGCGACCTTCCCCTGAGATCTACGCTGCCCTCGGCGAGGACGGCGTCTTCGAGCTCCTGGCGGATTTCTACCGGCGCCTCGGTGATTCGGAGATCCGTCACATGTTCCCAAGCGACCTGCTCGCCGCGTCAGAGCGGTCCGCCGCGTTCTTTGTGCAGCTCCTCGGGGGCCCGCCGCTCTTTAACGAGCGCCATGGCCCACCGCGGATGCGGGCGCGGCACCTCCCGTTCGAGATCGATGCCGCTGCCCGGGGCACGTGGCTCGCCGCGTTCCGCGCCACCCTCGACGACTCCGTCGAGCGCGGCGTTTTCCCGGCCGAGCACCTGCCCAGCTTCCTGGCGTTCCTTGAGGGGTTCTCCTCTTGGATGGTCAACGTCGCTCCCGACGGAACCAGCTGATCGGCGGCGGCTACTTCGGCGTGACCGTCACCACGCCGAGTTCTGGAAGCGGCGCGTCCTCTTTGGGCGGCACATAACGAGGCCTGCGCACATCGATTCGGGTGCCGGCGGCGGGCCCGGCTAGCTCGACGAGTCGAAGGCGAACGCGCTCCATGCGCTCTTTGCCCAGCGCGATGGCCGCGTTGCGCGTGCGCATCTCAGTGCGTCGCTCCGCCCCCGGGCGGATCCTGGCAAAGAGGTTGTCCAGGGCGGCCTCCGTATCGCGCCGGTCCCCGTCGAGGGCCTGGAGCCGTTCATTCGAGCGCTCGACTAGATCTATCGACCCCGCGGCCAGCTGAGCCTTGGCCCGGGCCGCCGTGAGGGAACGCTCTCGCTCGATGACGGCCTTGCGTTCGCGATTCGATTGGATCATGGCCTCGATCACCTCCCTGGGCGGGTTCGCGACGCGGCGTGCGACTTCCAGGTCCTTGGCGCCCAGGGATGCCTGGAGCACGATCCGTAGGTCCGGGTTGAGGCGCAGGGCGTTGGCGGCTAGCGCGAGGGGGTCTTCCGATGGGGAGACCTCTGAATCCTCACCTTCCTTGGGCTGACGCCGCGCCGCCGAAAGCGTCGCCGCGCCCCCTTCGAAGGCAAGGGCGACAGAGTCCGCGGTCAGCGGCTCTCCCCCAAGCCCAAGGGCCCCGGCCACGTCCGTTAGGGGCCCGAGCACGCGCAGGTGCGCGGAGCTCACGGCGTCGGTGATCAGAAGGCCCAGCGTTTGCGCGGCGAGGCTAGCGATCTGCCCCCCGCCGACGCCGTCCTCGGGGATGTCGAGGCGCACGGGGATTTCTTGGGCGCCGTCTTCATTCCGCAGCAGGAAGAGCACCGTGTCCAAGGGCGCGGGAAGCTGCAGGTACTTCGAGATCGGCCCACCGGGGGGCTCGCTCAAGGAAAGGTAGCTCGCGACCGTCTTGGAATTGATTCCGAGCCCCCCGTCGCTTCGGAATCGCAGTTTGACCTGGTTGTCCACGAGGCCATCGCCGATCTCCACGCCGCCTTGGGCCGCGAGCCCGCGGAAGGCGGGCAGCTCCAGCCCGAGGAGGCTCGTGCTCACGCGGCCGCGGATCTGCGGGCCGAGGGACAGACGCCCGGTGACCTCGAGGAGGTCCCAGACGCGGCGTTGCTCCACCTCGTATTGGCTAGAGCTCAGCGTGGCGGCTTCCGCCATGGAGCCGAGGACTCCGAAGAGCAGGTTGTCGGCGCCGCTTCGTTCGGGGAGCGACACTTCGCCGGCATCGAGGATGAGGCGGAAGGAGAACGGCCGCGCTTCGTCGAAGGTCCGCGTTGTGAAGCGCTGGACCTCGAGCTGGGCGTCGGCAAGGGGCAGCAGGAACGCCGGCTCGACACGCAGATCCGAGTACGCAAAATCGACGCCCGAAACGAGCAGTCGATCGATCGCGAATTCTGGCCCTGGCTCGGCTGGGGTTTCCGGCGCGGCCGGCGCGACGGGCTCAGTCGCCTCGCCCGCAGCGTCCCCATCCCCAGGAATTGACTCCTGAGGGGCCTCCTCCGCGGGATCCGTTTCCGGCGGCGCCGGCAGACGCAGGCCCGCCACGTGCATTCCGTCGATGCGCTGTTCGACCCGCGCCCGGATCCCGGTCAGCTCCGCGGAGGCGATGCGCACGTCACCTGTCTCCGGGGAGATGCGCTTGACCTCCACGTCGAAGCGTTCGAAGCCCGTGGGCTCTGCGTCGGGGGTGGGGCGGATCGCGAACGGAGCCACCGCCAGCGTGGCGCCGAACCCGCGGGCGAAGTCGAAGTCCATGGGGCCCCGGCGCGCCACCGAAAGGCGCACGTCCACGCCGACTTCGAGTGAGCCGTCCACGTAGGCGGATGGGTCCAGGGAGGCCGCGAGGGTCGGGTCGACGCGCTCCAACGCGGCGCCGTCGATTCCCTCGATGAGGGCGGTCAGGGTGGCCCCTGGGTCGGCCGCGAACGGTTCTGCCTTCAGCGTGATGTTGATGCTCTTGGCAAGTGGCGTCACCGCGCCCTGGCTGTCTCTTATACACATCTCCGAGCCCACGAGACTAGGCATGATCTCG
>CAJXRJ010000841.1 GCA_913058555.1 uncultured bacterium | reverse complement strand
CACTGCATATCGTCGGCAGCGTCAGATGTGTATAAGAGACAGGTGCAGACGCGCGCAGAGGCCCTCGGCATTGAGGTCACCGTGGGGGACTGCGAGACCGCGGATCTCGACGGCGTCTTCGGCGTCCTCGTTCAGTACCCGACGACCTTCGGCAAGGTGGAGGACTACGCTGGCTTCTTCGAGAAGGCCCATGCGGCCGGCGCCATGACGATCGTCGCCGCGGACCTTCTGTCCCTCGTGCTGCTCAAGGCTCCCGCAGAGTTCGGTGCGGACGTGGTCGTCGGCAACAGCCAACGCTTCGGAGTGCCCCTCGGATACGGCGGGCCCCACGCGGCGTTCCTCGCGACGACCGAAGCGCACAAGCGCATCCTCCCTGGGCGTCTCATCGGCCTGAGCCGGGACGCTGCCGGCGGACCTGCGCTGCGCATGGCGCTTCAGACCCGCGAGCAGCACATCCGCCGCGACAAGGCCACCAGCAACATCTGCACGGCGCAGGTTCTCCTGGCTGTGATGGCCGGGATGTACGCGGTCTACCACGGGCCGAAGGGGCTCCGGGACATTGCGCAGCGCGTGCACGGCTTGACCGATGCCCTGCGCCGCGGCCTCAAGGCCGTCGGGCTTACGGTGGATGAGGGCCCGGTCTTTGACACGCTTCGGGTTCACGTGGAGGACGCGTCGCGCATTCACAAGCTGGCCCGCGAGCATGGCGTCAACCTGCGCGAAATCGACGGACAGAGCGTGGGCGTGACCTTGGATGAAGCCACGACCGAGGAGGAGCTTCACACTCTCTTCGCGATCTTCGGGGCCGGCGGTGAGTCGGTGGCGGAGCACGCCGCGGCCGCGAGCCTCGACGTGCCGGCGTCTGCCGCGCGCACGTCCGCTGTGCTCACCCACGAAGTCTTCAACAGCTTCCACGCCGAGCACGAGCTGCTTCGCTACATCCATCGCTTGGCGGCGAAGGACCTGTCGCTGACCACTTCGATGATCGCCCTGGGCTCATGCACCATGAAGCTCAACGCGACTTCGGAGATGCTCCCTGTCACTTGGCCAGAGTTTGGCAACGTGCACCCCTTTGCGCCCCTCGACCAGGTGGAGGGTTATCAGGAGATGCTCGACCGCCTGTCCGGCGCCCTCGAGGAGATCACCGGGTTCGCCAAGGTCTCCCTCCAGCCCAACGCCGGCTCCCAGGGCGAGTACGCGGGCATGCTGTCCATCCGCGCGTTCCACAAGAGCCGCGGCGACAATCAGCGCACCGTGTGCCTGATCCCCACCTCTGCCCACGGCACGAACCCCGCGTCGGCGGTGATGTCGGGCATGCGGGTCGTCGCGGTCAAGTGCGACGAGCGTGGCAACATCGACGTCGACGACCTCAAGGCCAAGGCGCACAAGCACAAGGACGAGCTCGCCGCCATCATGGTCACTTACCCCTCGACCCACGGCGTGTTCGAGGAGAGCATCGCAGAGATCTGCGACATCGTGCACGAGAACGGCGGACGGGTGTACCTCGACGGCGCCAACATGAACGCGCAGGTGGGCCTCTGCCGCCCGGGGGATTTCGGCGCGGACGTATGTCACCTGAACCTGCACAAGACCTTCTGCATTCCCCACGGCGGCGGCGGGCCGGGCATGGGGCCGATTGGGGTGGTGGAAGACCTCGCGCCGTTCCTCCCGAGCCACCCGCTCGTGGACATGGGTGGCGCCCAGTCGTTCGGCACGGTCTCAGCGGCCCCGTGGGGCAGCCCGAGCATCCTGCCGATTTCGTACATGTACATCGCGATGATGGGGGCCCGCGGCCTTCGCCATGCCACCGAGGTGGCCATCCTGAACGCGAACTACATGGCCAAGCGCCTGGAGGGCCAGTACGAGGTCCTCTACCGCGGCGCCAATGGTCGCTCCGCCCACGAATTCATCATCGATTTGCGCCCCTTCGAGAAGTCGGCGGGCGTTGCCGCTGAGGATGTAGCGAAGCGGCTCATGGACTACGGCTTCCACGCGCCCACCATGTCGTTCCCGGTGACGGGAACGCTCATGATCGAACCGACGGAGAGCGAGACGAAGGCCGAGCTCGATCGCTTCTGTGACGCCATGATCTCGATCCGCGGCGAGATCCGCGCCATCGAAGAGGGCCGCACCGACAAGGAGTCCAACGTGCTCCGGCACGCGCCCCACACCGCGGCGCTCGTGACGGGGACGGAATGGGATCGCCCTTACACCCGCGAAGAAGCCGCGTTCCCGGCCCCCTGGGTCAAGGACCACAAGTTCTGGCCCTCAGTGGCGCGCATTGACAACGGCTACGGCGACAAGAATCTGATCTGCACCTGCCCCTCCGTCGAGGAGATGGCAGAGCTCGACGAGGCCCCCGAGCCAGCCATGAGCTGATCGCGAGCGCTTCGGTGTGAACGAAAAGGGGAGCCCAGGCCCGCCGTCGCGGCGTGCCTGGGCTCCCCTTCTTGTGCCGCCAATTCGGTTGGCGCCTAGAACCAGCCTTCTTGCTTTCCGTGGCCGTACGCCAGGCCGGTGGCGCCCAGGGCGACGAGGAAGAGGAGCGGCTTGTAGAGGTGGTAGAGGAGCGCGCCGCTGATGACCGCTGCGATCGCTGCAGGCATCCAGATATCGGGCCCGCCCAGTTCGATGGCGCCTTGGACGGCTTTCATGAATGGGACGTCGGCTTTCCCGGCGAGTTCCACGGCGGCCTGGCTGCGCCAGGCATGAGTGCCTCCGAAAAGGCCCCCGACGACGGCTCCTGAGATTCCGAAGAAGCCCGCCATGCTGCCCGGCTCGGAGGGGGCCGCCCCACCGGTATCTCGCGCTCCTGTCTTGCCTGCGCGGGCCTTATGAGTCTTCGCGGCCTGCTTGGTTCTCTGGCCCTTGGCTGCTTTCGCATGGGCCGCTTCGGCGCGCTGGCGATCACGGGCGTCCGCGGCGGACTGGGCGCGTCGAGAGCGATCAGCGTCTTCCTGGGCGCGGCGCATCGCCTCCGCGTCCCGTTGACG
>CAJXRJ010000840.1 GCA_913058555.1 uncultured bacterium | reverse complement strand
CATGCCTAGTCTCGTGGGCTCGGAGATGTGTATAAGAGACAGGCCCGGAGTGGGCGGCGAAGCCATGTGCAGTGGTGACGACCGAGATAGGACTCCACCCTGTCGGGCAAACCTAGGCTCGCGGAATCAGGACTGGGGCTGGATGAACTCGGAGACACGACCGGCTGCGCTCTTGACCTTGTCCTTCACGCCGGCCTGGGCGTTCGCGATGGCGCCAAAGATGTCAGGGAACGCATCGAAGCTCAGGCGGGCCGGGAGCTGGGCCTTCGGGGCGCTTTCGACCCCGTCGGTGGCGGCGGCGCCACCTTCTTCCGTCGGCTCTTCGGGGCCGTCCGCGAGGGCACCGAGGGCTTCGAGCTCATCCACGGTGGCCGCGGCCGACAGCTCGTCGACGGAGGCCCTGTATTCCGCGAGGTCGGAGAGAATCGCGCGCTGGCGTGCATCGGCGTCGGCGTTCGCCGAGTCGATGCGGCCGTCGACGCCCTGGACGTCCTCCTTCACCTTGGCGATCGCGGCGTCCCGGGCCTGCGCGGCTTCCGCGAGGGCCTCGAGCTGCGCGCGTTGGGCCGTGGTCGTTTGATTCAACTCGTACTGGCGCTCACGCTGCTCCTTCGTCAGCGCGACGAGCCCTTCGATCTTTTCGCGCTGGGCATCGGTCATGCCCTCGATCTGCGCGAGGAGCTGCTGCTGCTCTTCGGTGAGCTGACTGAGGGCCATGAGCCGCTCCTGGAATACGTCGGCGTTCTCCGTGAAGCGCACGTCGAGGGCCCCCACCACGCCAGCGAGGCGTTCGGCGGCTCCCTTCAGCTCCTCGTCCCGGGCCGTCGACTCCTTGGACATGCGGGCGATGGCTGCGGCTTGGGTCGCGTCTTCCGCCTGGAGGGAAGCGAGCTGTGCCCGGGCTGCGCCGAGGCCGGAACGCGCCCAGTCCGCGAAGCCGTCGTGCTTCTCTTCGAGTCCATCGACCTTGCTCTCGTAGCGTTCGCTCTGGGCGCGAAGCTCAGCCCGGCGATCGTCCTCGACCTCGAGAATGACGCTCTCCCGCAGACGCACGCGGTAGCTCTTGATACGGGCCGCCACGAGATTGCGCATGAGCGGCGGCTGCGATGCGAACTGGTCGGAGTCTGCGATGCGCATCCAGAACTCGGCGGCGGCGTCGATCTGCCCGGCTCGCTCCAGGGACTGGGCCGCGGCTGAGTCCGCGAGGAACGCCGCCTCGCCGTCGCCGATGGTCGCCAGGGCTGACTGCGCTTCCTGGAGCTTCGCAAGGACGCCCTGGAGCTGCGCCTCAGAGGGGTCCGAGGTCGTGGCCAGCTCGCGGTACTGGAGCACCCCATCCGCGAGCGCCGCGTAGGGGCGCACCTCCGCGGACATCGCGGCGGTGGACGGATGGAAGATGCCCATGGGGTTGTCGCGCAGGCGCTTGACCTGGTCGAAGTCCCCGGTCCGAAGGCTATTGAAGGCCGACTTCATCTCCGCCTCGGCCTTTCCCACGAGCATTTTCTCAAGGGCCTTGGCTGCGGTCATCTGGGCTCGGCCGCCATTGAACTGAAGCATGGTCACCGGCCGCACCGCCTCCCACACGAGTCGGCCGCGCGTCACGGTCTGGGCCTGGACATTGTCCCCAGCGAACGCCTCGAGCCCGCTCAGGGCTCGGTCCGGGAAGCCGGCCTCCAGGTCTTCCGAGAGAAGGCGCTTGAGATCGTCCGGCGTGGAGGCCGCACCGTAGGCGCCGTTGCGTCCCGCGTTCACCTCGCGCTGGGGCTCGGCCTCAAACTCGCCGGGCCCGGTCGACGAGCAGGAGGTAAGCGAGGCCCCGAGAAGGAGCAGGAGTCCGGCAGCCGATGCCGATGCGAAGGGCGCAGCGCCGACGGGCATGGTTTTCCGAGGAGAGTTCATGCCCACAGGATCGAGCACGCCGGAGGGATCCGCAAGGATGGCCCCGATTCTCGACCGGCAACCTGTCTCGACCATCAACCTGGGGGCCGCCGCCCACAGGGAATGGCAAGCCTAGCCCCGGCCGGGTATCCTCGCCGGCCCTCATAGAGGACCTGGGGCCCTTAGCTCAGTTGGTTAGAGCAGTCGACTCATAATCGATTGGTGCGGTGTTCGAATCACCGAGGGCCCACCAAACTCCACACGTCGCCAGGCAGGAGTCCGGACTTCCAACGATCCGGTGCCACCCTGACCCGATCGCGCCGGGCCGTTTCTCCCGGTCAGTGTCTTCCGCTCAGTGTGTCTTCCGCTCAGTGTGTCTTCCGCTCAGTGGGTCTTCCGCTCGGAGGAACAGCCCCGCGCTCGCGGAGTCCCGAGGGGATTCAGCGGCCCAGGCGAACCGGCAACGGCCGACCCCATGGATGAGGTCGCATTCAGGACCCGCGGATTCGGTGCATGCATGGCGGCGCCTACGGTGGGTACAGCGATGGCACCCGAGTGGGCCCCCGCCCGATGCCCGTCATCACTGGCCCGGCCTTTCGACGTCAGCTCAGGTGGCGGGGGAGGTTGCAACCTGGGAGGACACCAAGGGCGACGGCCGCCCCGGGGCAGGACGGAGACGCTATCGTCTCTGCCATGAAGGCCAACGAGATCAATATCCAGAATGAGTTCGAGCGGCTGCAGGAGGCGTTGGACGCCTTCGAGGCGCTCCGGACCGGCGACCCTGAAGCCCTCGTCCGGCGCTCGGAGGAGGTTTCGGGCTGGAGTGTGGCACAGCACCTCTACCACATCGCCCTGGCCACCGACCTCGCGTTCCGACACGTCAAATCCCTGGTGGCGGGCAAGGGTCGACTCATCCAGGAGGAGGGCGAGATCGGCCAACGCGCGGGCGAAGTACTGCTGAGCGATACCACCCCAAGGGGCGAGGCCAAGGCCCCCCGCATGGTGACCCCCGACGACGAGGTGAACCCCGAGTATCTCGAGATGGAGCAACGGAGCAACCAGGACGCCCTCAAAGGCCTACGCCTGTCTCTTATACACATCTCCGAGCCACGAGACTAGGCA
>CAJXRJ010000839.1 GCA_913058555.1 uncultured bacterium | reverse complement strand
TAAGAGACAGGAGCTCAGCGCCATGGCCGAAGGGCTTCATGCGGCCATCGATGCAGAGCGCGCCGTGTCGCCCGAATCGGAGATCGTCGAGGTGATCGCCCGGGCGACCTACGAGCGCTGCGCCGATGCCCTCGCGGTGACGTGAGCGACGCTGGTGCAAATCAGAAGCCCGTGGGGGGTGGACTCCAATCGTCCAACTCCCACGGGCTTGCGGATTGCGGTTGCCTGGCCGGTGGCACCATCGATGCCCCCTGGTCAGGTTCGCAGCTCGATCGCTAGTTGAACGTAATCTCCAGGCCGTCCGTGAAGTTGGAACCGAGGCCCACGCTGTCGCGGTGCCAGGCCTGGAAGTTCCAGGTTTCACCGGCCATGACGGATACAGCGCCGTTGCCCTGGGGGATGCTCGTCAGGTCGGTCGCCAGGGCGAACGTGCCGCCAGTGCCCGTGGCGAGAATCTCACCGGTGCGGTTGAAGCGGCCAATCACTCCGCCGAGGCAGATGTTGCCGTTGCTAGTGCCAGCGCCGCCGGGGACGAAGGCTTGCGTCATGGAAGTCACGAAGATGCCGAACTGGTTGGCCGGAAGATCGGAGGCCACCAGGACCAGGTTGTTCACGCCGACCGTGGAAGAGCCGAGGGCGGACATCGTCCCAGGGAGGCCGGAGGAGTTCGCGACGGCCGGCCCGCAGTAGTTGTTCGCCACGACGGCGGCGCCTTCGAGCACGAAGTTGTCGAAGTTGATGACGTGGCTGCCGAACCATGCGCCACCGTTGAAGGGGCGGCCCATGGCAATGCCGATGTAGGACACGTCCTGGATCACCGAGTTCCAGATCACGCCAGGGTCAGCGCCGGCGAGGCTGCTGCCCGGCAGGGCGACGGCGTCCCAGTTCGGAGGCAGGCTCAGTGCGCTGCTCGGAATCTGGGTCGTGACGGTGGTCCAAGGGGACGGGCCGAACTGGAAGTTGTCGCCCGTGTATACGAAGGCCCACGCGTCGTCGGCGAAGTCGGTGCGCGTCCCGCCGTCATTGGCGATGACCAGGAACGGCAGCGTGCCGAAGTTCGAGGACCCGGCAGTGACTTCGCGGTCAAACGAGAAGGAAGCGGCCCCGAGCGTGCGGAAGTTGCCCGACCAAGGGTGACCAGCGGCGCCCGGGACGATCATCGCGGCCGGCAAGACCGACGCCGTGTTCGCGACGGAGATCTCAATTCGGCCGTCCGGGTTGCCGCCTGTCGTGAAGTGGGCTCCGGGAGCACCGAATTCGACGCCCCAATCGTGCGTGTTGCCCGTCTCGAAGTCCTCGGAGACAAGCTGCGCGAAAGCAGGGGAGGCGGCGAATAGAAGCAGGGATGCGAATGGAATGAGTTTCATGGGAGTGGTGTGGTCGAATGATTCCTGCTTCGCTGGATACTCACAGCCAGGAATCCACTGTGGAGCCGTCGTTACGGCTCCGCGGGCTGGAAGGCGATCGTGATTTGACGACCGACGAGGGGATAGGTCACTGCGACGCGCAGCAATCGAAACGCGTCGATGTCCCAACCGAGGCGATCGGTGATGTGGCGCAGTAGCGCCCCGTACTGGGGGAACTCGAGTAGTCTCGCGCTGTGGCCTGCGCTCTTCAGGACCTGGAGATCCTCGGGCACGGGCCGTTTGTCGAGTTCGCGCGCCGGGTCGCCCGCGCGGGCGGGACCCATGGCGTTCGTCTCGTAGCTCATCAGTTCGGGCGTGGCGTTCTTGAAGACGTCCTTATGCACGAACAGGTCGAAGACCACCTTGCGCGTCGCCATCTCCGGAATCAGGAAGAAGTTGACGGTCCGTCCCTCTTCCGTGGCGAGTCCGTTCAGCTCGTCCTTGTTCCACTCAGCGATGACAAGGTCCACTTTGGACTGTTTGCCAAAGCCGGTGGGGCCCAGCTCATAGAGCACATTGGGCCCAAAGTTCCGCCCCAGAAATGGCGCGGGGGGGGACTCGCAGAAGCCGTCCAGGCGCACCGTATGGAGCCCGTCGATGGCCGGTTCGCCATCGAGGTTCAGCGGTAGGCGGGCGCGATCCGATTCGTCGGAAGGTTCACCGAGGCGGCGCGTCCCCAGCTTGACCGTCGCATCGGGTCGAATGCGGTCGATCCCGAGTAGGCACTTGGCATTGACGACATCGAGCATCGATCCACCGGAGCTCGAGGGGTGAATCAGCAGCGACGACATCTCGAAGTCGCAGGACACGCCGTCAAGCTCGGCCAGCGCCTTGAAGATGGTCTGGCGCCGTTGGGCTTCGAACTCGCGCCGGGCCTCGGGCAGCCAAGCGCTGAGCATGGCCTTGAGGGAGCCCCGGTCGCCGGCTTCTTCCCGGATGAGTGCGTCGAAGGCGTCGACGCTCTCCATCGCCGAGGCGCAAACCGCCTTGTCCGTGCCGGCCTTGGCCGCCTCCTTGACGAGGTTTCGCAGGGGGTTTGGGCCCGGGAGCAGTTGGAGCACGGCGATGGGATCCGCTTGCCCGAGGGCCTTGAGGAGTCGACTCGCGGTGACGATCGTCTGTTTAACCGCCAAACCGACTGCCCTCGGGCCTGAGGGGCGTCCTGGCAGGCCGCCCACGACCGCGCCGAGGCGCTCAGCCAGGGCGGAACCCAGGGATTCCACCCGGTGTCGGAGATCGTCCCCGGGGCGTTCGCCGGGCGCGGGGCCTCCAGGGGCGACTTCGCGGGCCGAGGGCTGTTGCAAGGACGGCGGCGGGGTGGATCTCTTCACTGCGATAGTGTGGCTTACGGTTTCCGGGAAAGCTACCTGAATACTGCCCGAGGCCTGAGCCCATGGCACCGCAGACACCGTAGCGTCACCGGGCGTCAGTCCGAAGCGCTCGCCCTGATCGCGGTGGAAAAGGCGGCGGTTATCACCGCTAACACCTCATAAAGGCCCTGGAAATGGGCGCCAACTTCCGATTTCTACCGAATCTTCGCCGTGCCGAGCCTGTCTCTTATACACATCTCCGAGCCCACGAGACTAGGCATGATCT
>CAJXRJ010000838.1 GCA_913058555.1 uncultured bacterium | reverse complement strand
CTACACACTGCATATCGTCGGCAGCGTCAGATGTGTATAAGAGACAGCACTTGCAGCGGGCGATCAGCGCTTCGTTCAGGCGCGTGTACTCGTCCTTGATCGCGCCGCTCGACTTGGACGCCAAGGCGAGGGATGCCTGAGCGGCTTCGATCGCACCCTTCTTGTTGCCCATCTTCTCGAGGATGAGGCCCTTGCGATAGGTGATCCAGAAGGCGTTCGGCTGGGCCTTGGCGCCCTCGTCGATCCACTTTGCGGCCTTCTCGAGATCGACGTTGTTCTCGAAGTAGAACATCGCCGCGGGAAGGTAGGGGCGCGGACCGTCGGCGGCCATGGCGGCCTCGATGCGCGGCACGAGGTTCGCCACGACGTCCGTGGTGAGGGACATGGCGACCCGTGTCCGCTCCCATTCGAAGTACATCGTGCCGGACGTCGACTTCAGGTCGGAGAAACCGAAGGCCAGCGTTTCCACGGGGTCCTTCAGGCTCGTTGCTTTCACTTGGATCCGCGCGACGTCTTTGTTCTCGTCGTATCCGTAGGCGCCGAACTGGTTGGCGTCGCCGTTCAGGATGACGGTCCAGTCCCCTTCGCTGGGGATCGAGAAGAGCGAGTACGTGCCTGCAGGGACGTCGGTGCCGTCGAGCTTCACGTCGGTGCTGAAGGTCACGCGCGTGGCCGAGTTGGCGCCCGTGCGCCAGATGGAACCGAAGGGCTCGAGCCCGCCGAAGACCTTGCGGCCGCGCATGCTGGGGCGACCGTAAGCGACTTCGATGTCGGTTACGCCGATGCGCTGCTTGACGGAGGCCGCGGGGCTAGCGGCCGGGAACTCCAGCGGAGGGTTGCCTGAGTCTTGGCTGGCGCTGCCCGTGACGAAGGCACCGCCGATGGCGGAGAGGAGCGCGATGGGAAGGATGGAGTAGTTCATTTGCGCGACATGCTATCGGGCAATCACTCCAGCGGTGGTCTGAGCAGCTCCCTTCATTGCCCATACGAACGGGCTTCATACAAGGGCGACCCGATCCCGTGCTCGCCGCCATTAGATCCCTGCAAGGGGGATCGACTCGGCTGGACCGAATGGGGATGCCGGGAGTCGAACCCGGACGGCCAAGGCCACTGGATCCTAAATCCAGCGCGTCTACCAATTCCGCCACATCCCCGTGTGGTGCGCAGATGATAGCGGGGAGCGCGGAAGGGCGCCTCGGCGTAGGGGCAAGATCTCGCCCGCATGGGACTCGCTTCCCCGTGGCGCCCAACCGTCCCTGGGCCAACTACGGCAGGAAAGTCACCCACACGCCGCCCGTGAATTGGGAGGTCGCGCCAGCTTTCACGTCGCGGAACCAGCCCCGGAAGTAGCGGGTGTCGCCGGCCATCTGGGGCGCCGGTCCCATCCGGTTCGGGTTGCCCGCGAGTTCCAGGGGCACGGTCGCGTCGCCGCTGGGACTCGAGAGAAAGATCTCCCCGTGGCCCCAAGCCATCCGGCCGGCTCCGCCGCCCACGCAGAGGTTGGCCCCGGCGCCTCCGGGCGCCGGGGCCAAGCCGGAGTCCCCTGCGACGATGAAGAGACCCAACTGTTCCGCAGGCATGTGGGAGGCGATCAGCAGCAGGTCGTTGACGGATACGGACGAGCTGCCGCTGACGGTGATGTTCGCGGCCCTTCCAGATGAGTTGGCCGTGCCAGGTCGGCCATACCTGACCTCAGACCGCTCTTCATTGAGGTGGACCATCAACCTGGAAGGACGTTCGCGGTAGTACGCAGTGGAGATCTCGCGGTAGAGATCGATGTCCTTGTCCCCATCGAGATCCGCTGCCCCGAGCCGCGAGGAGAGCTGCTGCCGGCTCCACCCAGTGATGGCCTGGCCCGGCCCGATCAGCCCGTTCCCGAGGTTCTCGAACCACGTCGCTGAAGCTCGGGAGTGAGTCACCAAGTCGTCATCCCCATCGGCATCGAGGTCGAGCATCGCGATGCCGGTCGCAGCCTGGCCCAACGTGACCAGCGTAGAGGCGGCGCCGAGCCCCACGCCGCCGGGACCCCCTGCTCCGGGGTAGATCCTCACTTCGACGCCGTTGACCACGAGCAGGTCCGTGCTTCCGTCGCCATCAAAGTCGGACGCGGCGAGGCTCGGGCCCCAATTGATCATGACATCGAGGGGCTGGGCCGCGCCGATCACGCCCTCTTTGGTCCCATGGACGTTGAGCTTGGCGGTTTCGGAGAAGAACTCCAACGCCACGAGGTCCAGGTCAGAGTCTCCGTCCACGTCGACGGGAACCGAGATGGCCTGTCTCCCGACTCCCCCAGGGTCGAGCGCCGTGAACTTGCCCGCGCCATCGTTCCTGATCCAAGCGGCGACTCGATCGTCAAACAAGTAGGACGAGTACTCAGCGAGAACGTCCATATCGCCGTCACGATCAAAGTCCCAGAGGGACACGAGCGCATGGCTACCGGCGACCGTGCTCATCAACTGAACCTGCCTGGCAAAGGCGCCCGAGCCTTTGTTCTCGTACCAATGTACGGAGGCCTTGGAGTCCCAGGCGCTGCCTGTGACGACGTCGAGGTCGCCGTCTCCATCCATGTCCGCCGCCTCGGTGGAAAAGACACGCCCAAGGCCGGTGCCGATGACCGTGCTGCCGCGGAACTCTCCATTCCCGGGGTTCTCGATGACCACCAATTCATCGGCGTCCGAGTCAGAAGCGACTAGGTCGAGATCGCCGTCCGCGTCGAGATCCGCGACGTCGTAGCTGGTGAGGCTTCGGGTCGATGTGGACAGGAGCATCAGCGGTTGGAACGCGCCGGATCCACGGTTTTCAGCCCAAAGTGCGCCGTAGCTCCCGGGGCCATCGCAGGTGACGACGGGGTCGAGATCCCCGTCTTGATCAAGGTCCACCAGGACGCTCACGGTGCTGAGCCCGTACGTCGAGACGATCTGGGTCGCAGCGCCGAAGACCCCTCCGCCGCTGTTCTCGAACCTGTCTCTTATACACATCTGACGCTGCCGACGATATGCAGTGTGTAG
>CAJXRJ010000837.1 GCA_913058555.1 uncultured bacterium | reverse complement strand
AGCGCCCGCCCCGCCAGCGCGCGTCCGCGCGCCACCTGGCCGAGGTCCGCGGCGTCGGGTCCGACCAGGGGCCAGGCCAGGGCCAGGAGCTCCTCCGGCTTCGAGGGCAGCTCCTCCTGCGCGAGGGTCGCCTCGACTCCTGCCTGATCGGGCCACGCTTCCTGGCCCAGCATCCGCCTGCGCCACGCGAGGTCAGCGCGCGTCCGCTCCAGTTCGGGGTAGGAAGCTTGGTCCCGGGCCGCAGCCAGCCGGTCCTCGTCGGTCTCCGGCACCGCGCGGGCCTCCAGCTCCGCCAGCTTCGATTCGTGGTCCGCAACGCTCGGCCGCGCTTTGACGCCGGCGGCCTCGTCAGCGGGGCGACCGTTGAGCAGCATCTGGGCGTCCGCCAGCCAGCCCTCGTAGCGCTCGATCATCTCCGGGCGCGCCGGCCACAGCGTTTCGGCCTCGGCGACCAGATCCTCGAGGTCCTTCGTCGCCGAGAGGGAGAGCACGTCGTTCGCGCGCTGGGTCGCAAGGGCAGCGCTCTCCTCGGCGGCCGCCGTCTGTTCCCGGAGATCGTCGGCGGTCTCCTCCAGCTGCTCGTTCGTGGAGGCCAGCTCCTCTGCACGCTCCTCGGCCAGCCGCTCGTTGTCCTGGGCCAGCTGCGTCTGCTCGCGGAGGTCCTCGGACCTCTCGGTCAGTTCCTTCGTTCGGGCCGCCAGGTTCAGCGACAGCAGCGACACCACCACCAGCGCAAGAGACCCGATCGCCCCAGCGACGCTGACCACGGGATGCCGCCGGACCCACTTTCCTCCCCGAGCAAGAGCCCCCGGCGGTTTCGCAAGGATCGGCTCATTCGCCAGGTGGCGGCGCAAGTCCGCCGCCAGCTCGCCCATCGAGCCGTAACGACTCCCCGGCACCTTCTCCATCGCCTTGCCGCAGATCACCGCCAGTTCCCTCGGACACTGCGACCTCACCTTCGTCGCTGCCGGCGGATCCGCGTAGATGATCTCCTGCGCGATCTGGTGCGTCGTGTCCCCCTCGAACGGCTTGCGCAGCGTCAGCAGCTCGTACATCACCACGCCGAGCGAGAAGATGTCGGTGCGGTGATCCAGCCCCATCCGCTTGGCCGTCACCTGCTCCGGGCTCATGTAGGCCCAGGTTCCGGCGAAGTCTCCCGTCTGTGACATGACGGAGTCGTCGGTGACCCGCGCCAACCCGAAGTCCGTCACCTTCGGCGCGTCGTCCTCCGCAATGAGGATGTTCTGCGGCTTCAGGTCCCGGTGGATTACGCCGGCGTCGTGCACAGCCTGCATCCCGTCGGCGATCTTCGCGACGAGCTCCGCGACTTCCCGGTAGTAGTTCTTCGGGACCGCGTCCTCTGCCCGCAGAGCGTCGAGCGAGTCCTTGATCGTCCATGAGCCCTCGACCAGCTCCTGCGCGATCCAGGAGAGCCCGTCGTCGGTGCCGTAGGCGAGAGTCGTGACCAGGTTAGGGTGGTTCAGCCGCCCGCCGGCCCTGGCCTCGCGAGCGAACAGCTCCAGGCTGCGAGCGTCGATGCGGTCGGGCAGCACCAGCTTCAGGGCCACCTTGCGCCGCAGCTCCGTGTCCTCGGCCTCCCAGACCTGCCCCATGCCGCCCTTAGCGATGAAGCGCGTGAGGGTGAAGGAGCCGATGCGGCGGCCTTCTCGAAGCGCCTCGGAGCCGGGGGCCTGAGCCGAACTCTCGCGAGGGGCACCCTGGCGGCGCCGGAAGATGCTGCCCCCATCGTCGAACTCCATGCCCAGCTGCAGCAGCTTCTCGGCCCTCAGCCAGTCCTGGAGGAGCTTGGACGCGCCGCTCCGAAGCTCAGAGTTAGTCTTCAGCTCGGGCTGCTGGTCAGCCCAAGCTTCGAAGGCCTCCTTGCTCCCCTTGGGATGCGACTCCAGGAAGCGGGCCAGAACCTGCGCCTCGGGGGCGTTCGTCGTTTCGTGGTCTGGATCGCTCATGTTCGGGCGCCATGGTAGTCAACGGCTCCGGGACTGGCGAACGGGGCGGGGCGGGACCTCTGGCGTCCTGTTCTCCCTCATTACATTCGACCTTCCGCGACTACCGCGACCCTCTCGATCGCCAAAACACGGTGGGTACGCAAGAAGCGGTTGAGCTCCTCGGACGCGTCGGGGCCGCCCTCGAAGGGAATCGCGAAGACCTGGATCTGCATGCTCGACTGAAGGGGCCGTCCTGAACCATCGCGCAGGGGGCGGCTACGGCATCTCTCGCCTGAGCGAAGGGTCTTAACTTCCGCGCCTGCAAGCTCAAGCCGGCACCCCACAAGGGGTGTCGGCGCGCTGTCGTGTCACCGCAGCCCACCCCTTGTCAGATTCGCACCTCCGAGCGAGTATAAGGGTCCGTGCCGCACCTCCTACGGCGCCGCACTCGCTGATCCCAGCCCGCCTCGTCCACCGAGACACCCTCCTCGGCCCATCCGCTACACTCAACGCTTCCGAAACTCGCAGCTTGGACCGCTTATCCCCCCCGTCCATCCTGTTCCCCTTGCACATCACGAAACGATGATCTCCCTGCCTGCCACACCAGCCTTCGCCCTCGCCGGGCTCCTGCTCGGCGACCTGTTCGTGGACGTCGACGCCGCGAATTGCCCCGCGGCCAACGGATCCCTCTCGGCGCCCTACTGCTCCATCACCGAGGCGCTCGCCGCTGCCGCGGGCGGGGACGTGATCCACGTGGCGGCGGGGACCTACGTCGAGTCCCTCGCCATCGATCTCGACGTGACCATCCGAGGGACGGAGGGGGAGGGCGTCACCATCGTGCGTCCCGCAGTGCTCCAGTCGGGGGACACGCAGCGGGTCGTGCGCATCGAGCCAGGGCGGTGCGTCGTCCTCGAGGGGATCACCGTCACCGGGGGGGGCGAGAACCGCGGTGGCGGGATCTCCACGTCGGGTCGGCTGACGCTGAAGAACGCGACCGTCTCCGGCAACCTCGGCTTCCGGCCCCTCGTCTCCGAGCCCTCCCTCGGCTGTCTCTTATACACATCTCCGAGCCCA
>CAJXRJ010000836.1 GCA_913058555.1 uncultured bacterium | reverse complement strand
CGAGATCATGCCTAGTCTCGTGGGCTCGGAGATGTGTATAAGAGACAGCCCTTTCGCAGACGAAGCCTTCGGCATGAGCGCGGACGGGCAGGTCGTCATTGGGTTCACGGAGACGCAAGGCTTGACGTCGGAGTTGTTCTCTTACCGCGTCGGATCCACGGCCATCGAGATCGATGTCGGCCCTCGGGTTGGCTTTGGAAATTACCCGGGCCTCAGCGCTGACGGGTCCACCGTGACCGGGATTGCCAACACAATTGCGTTACCGAAGGGGTTCGTTTAGACGCCAGCTGGCGGGGCTGTGGTGATCGATCCGGGATCTACATTTGGGTTCCGGCCGCTGGCGGTGAGCGCGGATGGGGGAGTCGTCGTCGGCGACACATGCTGGGATCCTCAGCGGGCGTTTCGATGGGATGCGAGTAGTGCGACCACTCTGGCGCCCTTTACGCCCGAGCGTCTACTCCCCGGCGGCAGCAATGAGATCGGAAGTGCCAATCTGATCCTCCGTGCCGTAGACCTTCCACCCAGCGTCACGACTCTCTTCCTCGCCTCGCGCTCCTCGACTGCCCCATTGCCCATAATGGGTAGCCAAGGCCTCCTGTACCTTGACGCCGCGATCGTTTGCTTTGTTGGCCCCGGCCAACTGATCACCGCGGACGCGAACGGTTTGGCAGAGCTACCGCTCGATCCAGCGAACTTGCCGACTGGCTTGGATACCGGAGTTTGGGGCGATCGCCTCTACTTCCAGGCTCGGCTCCGGGACACCGTCCCCACTCTGACTTCAAACCTGACTTCCGCGGTGGCCGTGATGATCTACTGATGCCACGTCGTCTGGCCCATGGAGCGGCGACGAGTCTCGACCCGCTCACATGGCCATAGGTTTGATCTAGAAGATGACGCGGAGACCGTCGGTGAAGTTCGAGCCCGCAAGGTTGCCCGATTGGTCGCGGTACCATGCTTGAAAGAACCAAGTCTCACCGGCTAGAACCTGGACCGTTCCGTTCGCCTGGGGAATACTCTGAAGGTCGACCAGCTCAGACCACGTTCCATTGGCGCCTGAGTTCAGGAGCGCGCCGCCCACGGCCCGCCCAATGGCGCCGCCGAGGCATAGGTCTCCGAAGGAGCCTCCCGGGGCAACCGTGTAGCCCCGCTCGAGCGAAACGAGGCTCAGGCCGAAGGACTGCGTGGGCAGGTTGGATGAGGCGAGGGTCATCGAATTGGCCACGATGTCGATGTTCATCGCGGTGAGAGACGCTACGGCACCCGTGGAGTTCTCTGAACCGGAGCAAAACCTGGTAACCGCGGAGGGGCCCGTTCCTCCGACCGGGTCGAGGCGCAATGCTCGCCGATCTCCCTGAGCGTTGACTGCGTTGGCCGCCATCTGGCCCCGAGCGTTCACGGCGAAGACGGACGTGATCGCCCAACCCTCCGGGTTCGACAGGAGCAGGCTATCGACGAATTGCCGGCCACCGGATGGCGTGTGGAGGAACGCCCTTGGGCGAACTTGGAAGCTGAACTGATCATAGCCGACGATCCAACCGGCGTCGCTGATGCTGGTGACCTGCGAGTAGCGACCAATGATGCCCAAGTCTTCGATGCCACCGCCCGTCCAGATAACTAGTCGCGCAGTGGTGCCGCTCGCGTCCTCTTGGATCCCGGCCGCGACCCCCACTCCGTTGACCGCCTGCGCGCGGCTCCTTGGGAAGTTGGGGTCTTGAGCTAGCTGGATCGTGGCCCCGCTGCCTTCCCAGAGGACCGCGCGTCCATTTGCGTCCCCCGCGATAGTCGTCGCAATGTTCACTGCGTAAGCGTTCCCCGCTTGGCCTTGTGTCAGGGCTGTCAGGCTTCCCGCCACCGTGGCACGAAAGGGCTCCGGTGAGAACCCCGTGCCCTGGGCCATTCCGACTACAACACCGGCGTCGTTCACGTCGAACGCTTCACCGGTGTTCCCGCCGGGCAAGGACCCGAGATCCACCAGCACTCCGTTCGTCAGCCGGAGGAAGGGCCTGCCTGGCTGGGTTATGGGCGCTCCCCACGAGCTGCCAACCACCTCGCCCCAGTTATTGATGCCACGGGCGGAGGAGTTTGTCGCACCTGCGAGAACACCGACCTCCGAGAGGCCAGTGCTGGGGTCGAAGAGGACTGCCCGAAGCGAGGACCCGGCGCGGGACCAACCAACGATCTGACCGGCGTCATTCATGCCCCAAGCACGGCTCTCATCGTGCCCTGGGAGGACGCCGAGGTCCGTGGCGGTGAACTGCTGGCTGGAGAGTGCCGGTGCGGCGAGGGCCAGGGGAAGGAGCGTGGCGAGGAGCGTGCGTTTCATGGCAAAAGGGGGCCGGGCGTCGGCGGCGACCAAACAGGACAGAACGGGTGTTGCCACCACAGCGCAAGCCCGATGCCAACGCTGTGGCACGGGCCAACGCACTCGCCAGGGCCCCCAGAATGCGCCCGCTGTCCAGACTCTGGACTCAATGTGTAACTTTTGGATGCGGTCGGCGGGCTCATCGCCCAGGCCGTCCTCAGATCAGCGCTCCAGCGTGCGGGTTCACAGCCAGTCTCGTGTCTCGCCGAACTTTGGGCTGACCGAACCAGGATGCGGGGCAAGCTGGCCCTGGCGCCAGACCTTGCCGTCGGCATCGCCGACGATGGTGCTGCGGCGACTATCGAAGTTTGTCGGAAGGCGCAGACGGGACCACGGAGTCAGCAGGAGGGGATTCGTCCCCCTGGTACCGTTCGAGTTTCCCCTGCCGCAGGATGATGAGACCCTCCTTCTCTGATGCAAAGCTAACGAGGCAAGCCCCAAGCTCACGCATCTTGAGTTGACCAATCGCCAAAGTGGCCATTCCGAGTTTGGCCTGGTACTGCAGGTCGTAGATCCAATCGCTGCCCTTAGGAGAGCCCGACAGAATGTGGAGCCGCCTGCCCGGGCTTCCGCCAGTGGCCGAATGGGCCGCGATCAACTGACTGTTGCTGACATCCAGCACTGTCTCTTATACACATCTGACGCTGCCGACGATATGCAGT
>CAJXRJ010000835.1 GCA_913058555.1 uncultured bacterium | reverse complement strand
CCAGCTTGTCGGGCCGCCCGTCGCGCCGCATTTCACGCCCCCCGAGGATCCCGCCCGGGCCCAAGGGGAAGCGAAAGACGATCTTGGCTTCCACGACGACCGGCCGCTCCTGGTCGTGCTCGGCGGTAGCCAGGGGGCCCGTGGCCTCAATGCATTCATCCGCCAGCACGTGAGCTTTCTCCTGGGCTCTGGCGTTCAGGTCCTCCACCAGGTGGGTCCCGGCCGCCGCTCCGAGGGCGCGGACGACCTCGAAGGCTATGCCGCCGTCGAGTTCCTGGATGACGTGCGCCTCGCCCTGGTGGCCGCCGACGGCGTGCTCTGCCGTGGTGGTGCGTCGACATTGGCAGAGATCGGAGCCATGGGAACACCGGCATGGGTCGTTCCTTATCCACACCACACGGACCGGCACCAGGTGCGGAATGCCCGCCAGCTCAGTGGTGGAGTGCGCATCATCGATGAGCAAGACCTCGATCACGGCCGCTGTGAGGAGCTCGTACGCTTCCTCGGCGCGGGCGGCGAGGGCGAGCGCCAGCGCATGCGACGGGATCTCCGTGCGGCCGTGCCCTCGGACGCGGCCAGCCGGGTTTGGGACCAGCTCGCCCAATTGTCGGTCTGAGGCGGCGATCGCCTTCCTACCAAGGATGGTCAAGGGGCGTTAGCCTTCGGATCGATCGCCCTGTGGGTCGATCCATGAGCCAGAGGTCGATCAAGACAACGTGCCGTTCCCCCCAGTTCTCCCTTACGCCGTCGCGCTGCCCGTGCTGGCTGCAGGTCTTTACCTGTCGCCTGCCGCATGGAAGCCATGGGCGATCCAGCGGCTCACCAGGCGCTGCGTGGCGCGTCGAGCCCTCGTCCTGACCTACGACGACGGTCCCGGGCCTGGGGTCACGGTGGAGCTTCTAGCGCTCCTGGCGGAGTTCGGCGCGAAGGCGACCTTCTTCCTCTCCGGGGCACGCATTGAGGAGCACCGCGCGTTGGCCGAATCGCTCGTGGCCCAGGGACACGAGGTCGCGAGTCACGGGTTCCATCACCTGCACGCGTGGAAGCGCGGGCCCATCGCCGTCCTCCGTGACGCGCAGCGCGGTGGGAGGGCCGTGGACGAAGTGATCCAGGCGGCCCTCGGCGGGCGCGAGCGGCGCGGCCCCATGGGCTTTCGGCCGCCCAGTGGCAAGCTGGTCCTGGCGACCTGGCTCCAGGCGAAGCTCCTCGGCCGCCGCATTGACTGGTGGACAGACGACTCCGGCGACAGCTTTGCCGAGCTTCCCCTGTCGTCGCCGGCCCTCAGATTGCTCGAGCGGGGCGGGGGGGTGGCGCTCCTGCACGACCTCGATCGCAGTTCCCCGCGGAATGAATTCGTGATCGATACCACGCGTGCGCTTCTCGAGGGCGCCAGGGAGCGCGGGCTGCGGACCATGACGCTCGCTGAGCTGCATGCGGGTTGATTCCCGTCAGCCCGCGAGCTCGTGACCGCGGCGGGCCGCCCTCGCTCAGAATCCGAACTGAAGGCCGAAGTAGTAGCCCTCGAGCCCGACGTCCGTATCGACCTTGGCGTTTTCATCCTCGTACACCGCGTCGATCCGTGTGACGCGGTAGCCGACCACGAGGTCGCCGATGTCGAGGAGCTCCACGCCGGCGGAAATCTCCCCGTCGAGGACGGTGGCTTCATCGCCGTCGTACTTAATGACGAGGCCGCCCACGTCCGCACGGAGGTTGACCGGTCCCCAGGTCCAGGCGGCCCGCGCGCCGATAAGGGGCACTGGAATCAGCTGGTCGGTGCGGACCCGTGCGAGGCCGGCCGTGTCCTGGAGGTCAAAGTCCAGGTCGAGGAGCGTGGCCCCGACGCCAATGCCGAAGTCGACGCCGCCGATGGGGATGAGGTCCCATGTGAAGAGGCCCCGGAACATCTGCAGCCCAATGTCCGTGTTTACGTCCGTGTTGGCTGCGATGACCTCGCCGTTGAACTCAAACTGGCTTTGGGTGGTGCCCGAACCCTCGAAGTCGAGGCCCACGGCCGCGATGGAGAGCTCGGCGCCACCGAATCCGATGCGTGCGAGGCCGCCGAAGCCCGCTTCGTTCTCGCCGACGCCTAGCTCGTCAAACGACGAGTTCGCGCTCGCACCGCCCAGGCCGCTCGAGTTGTCGCGGATCGAAAGGTCGCCGTCGAGGCCGATGGAGGCCAGGAGGGGCATGGCCGTCGCCGTGGGGGCCGAGCAGGCCCCGGAGCTGAGGCCCAGGGCCAAGGCCAGAAGGGCCTTCAGGGAAAGCGAGAGCTGGTCGGCGGGGCGGCCAAGGAAGGGGCTGCTGGAGGAGTGGCGCATGGGGCGAGGGCAAAGGGAAGACGAGGGGGTAGGCAGCGGATCGGCGCTTTCGCCGAAATGCTTGAGGAGAGGCACTTCGGGGTGGCCAGCGGGGGGCACAACGGCCCCCAAAACGCTCTACCGCGGCGCGGAAGTGCTTTCTACTCGGATCCGGGGCCATTCTCCCGTTCCTTCCACGCGGCGACGATGTCGGCGGCGCGCTCCAGGTGATCGCGGGTCACGACGACGTCGGCGGTTCCCGCAAGCTTTTGGCTCATGCCGAATTCGTCCGTGAGTCCGGCGCCGGGAACCTTGGCGGGGATCCCCTCGGACTCCAGGAGGCCTGCGAGGATCTGGGCGCTATGGAAGCTTGAGGCGGTGTGCACGACGACAAAGTTGGAAGGAGTCATAGGAACAGCGTCGGGTTAGGCGGGCGATGCTTCAAGCGGGGAACTCCGTTTGGTTGGATAGGGGTCGGGGCGAGCGGCGAGGTCCGCGGTCCCACGAACGAAGGCCACCGCACATGGCCATTGTTCGGGGTCGGCTCCCGTTGCAGGGAGCCCTCCGGTTCGGAACGGGCGCTGCAACGCGCCGAATACCGCCATTGGCACAGAGGAGAGGGAATCGATGAGTTCAGTCAGTCCGCATTCAGGAGAGGTCGAGGCACAGGCGCGGCCCATTCCGGGGGTGCCCGTTCGGGTTCACATGCTCGGGGCGGGCGGGGCAGGGG
>CAJXRJ010000834.1 GCA_913058555.1 uncultured bacterium | reverse complement strand
TCGCAGTACGGCTCGCCGGTGTTGGGGGTGAACGATAGGAGCTTGGCGTCGAGCCGGCCGCGCATGTCCTGGAGCGCGCCGTTGAAGGCCGGATCGGACACGAGGTTCGTGAACTGTCGGACGTCGCCGAAGGGAGCCGGCGACATGTCGTAGAGCTCTTCGCTGCCGTTCCCGTAACGCATGTAGGCGTAGCCGTCGGTACGAATCAGGTGCGAGTTCCCCGTCGTTGAGTAGGCCGCGTCCCGGACGGTGGCCTGGGGGTCCTGGAGCACCCCCGCGAGGGACTTGCCGCTGCAGTAATCCGGAACCGGAAGACCGCAGAGCTCCGAGAACGTCGGGTAGAGATCGATCATCTCCACGAGGGCGTCCCGTCGCCCTGGCTGAATGCCCGGTCCCGCGATGATCAGCGGCACGCGGGCCGACTCCTCATGCAGGCTGAGCTTTTGCCACATCGTGTGCTCGCCGAGGTGGTAGCCGTGGTCGGACGTGAACACGATGTAGGTGTTGGAGGTGAGGCCGAGGGCGTCGATCTGGTCGAGGACGCGGCCGACCTGTGCGTCCATGAAGGTGACCGCGGCGTAGTAAGCCCTCAGGATCTCCCGCCGATCGGGGTCGGTATTCGGGCCGCGCTGGGGTTCGTTCCAGAACACTCCGGCGCTGGGGATGTCCGCGAGGTCGTTGGGTACGCTCGCGGCGAGCTGGATCGTGTTTGGGTCGTAGAGCGCGAAGTCCGTCGACGGGGCGACGAGGGGCACGTGGGGCCGAACGAATCCGACGCCGAGGAAGAACGGCGAGCCCTGAAGCTGCGCGAGCTTCTGCACCGCTTGGTCCGCCGCGATCCAGTCGGCCTGCTCCGCGCCGCTGCCGGAGCCCGATACCGTGTAGAACTCCGCGCCGAAGCCGAGCCCGAAGTGTTGGTTGGGGTCGAAGGTGAGCGAGCCGTTGGAATAGTGCCCCGCCGTGCCCGGGGTCTGCCACTCAGGCGCCTGCACGTTGACCGTGGCGTCCCAGGATGGTGTGTGATCTGGCCCCGAGGATCCGTTCGTGATGTCGCCCGGAACTCGCATGTGGTAGAGCTTCGAAATGCGCTCCGACCGGTAGCCATTCATGCGGAAGTGCTCGGGCCACGTGGAATCGCTCCCGAGGGCATTGTCGAGGTTCGTGATGCTCGAAAGCTCGGGCGTGTAGCGCCCCGACAGGATCGACGCGCGGGACTGGGCGCAGACCGGGTACTGGCAGTACGCCTGGTCGAGGACCACACCCCGGGCCGCGAGCCTCTGGATGTTCGGCGTGATCACCGCCTGATTGCCGTAGACGCTGAGGGCTTCCGCCGTCAGATCGTCCGCGATCATGAACACCACGTTGGGGGGGGACCCGGCCCCGGCCTGGGGCGCAGCGGCCGATCCGGACGCACCGAAGACGAGCGTCGAGAGCGCGGCGAGGAGGAGGGCAGCGTTGGGTCTGATCATGGCGGCGATGGGGAAAAAGAGCCCCCGCATCGGGGACGGACGTTCCGATACGGGGGCCTTCTGGTTTAAGGCGCGGAGTCAAAGGCTCCGCACAAAAATCACTGGAAGCGGACGCTGACGCCGTTCGTGAAGTTGGAGCCGAGGCCCACCGAGTCACGGTGCCACGCCTGGAAGTTCCAGGTCTCGCCGGACATGACGGTCACGGTGCCGTTGGCCTGGGGGATGGCCGTCAGGTCGACGGCCAGGGAGAAGCCCCCCGTCGTGCCGGTGCCGAGGATCTGGCTCGGGGCCGTGAATCGACCGACGACGCCGCCGAGGCAGATGTTGCCGTTGCTCGTGCCGCCGGCACCCGGGATGAAGCCCTGGGTCAAGGAGGTCACGAAGATCCCGAACTGGTTGTTCGGGAGGTTCGACGTCATGAGGGTGAAGTTGTTGGCGGCGGGGTCGAGGTTGCCCGTGGCGGTGATGAAGCCAGGCATGCCCGAGGAGTTCGCGACCGCGGGGTCGCAGTAGTTCGATACGCCGCTCGCGAAGTCGAGGGGGCTCTTCGTCGCGCTGGCGAGGTCCATGACATCGGCAGCGGACAGGACGCCCTCGTAGAAGGCGAGGTCATCGAGGCCGGCTGTCTGGCATTGGCCGGCGTTCGTGCCGCCGTTGATGGCGCCGATCTGGAGATCGATGGTCGGGAACACGTTGCCCGTCATCGGATTGTTCGTCGTCGTGTCGTTGAACGGAATCGTGGCTTGCAGCGTGCCGTTGACGTAGGAGCGAATCTCGCTGTTGACCCGATCAACGACGCCCGCCACGTGGACCCACTGGTCCTGGGGCAGCATGAACGCGTTGACGTTGTTGAAGATGTTGACGCTCCCGTTGTCGTCGTCCACGCGGAAGTTCCAGTCGTTGGTCGCGTTGGTGCCGAGCTGGATGCCGACCGTCGTGTTGTCGAGGCAGTCGAAAACGCGGGGGCCGCGGATGTCGCTGTCGCCGGCGAAGTCGTCGTAGGTCCAGTAGCTAAAGGAGAAGCTGTCCATGCCCCAGTCCATCTGCAGCATGCCGCCGGTCTGCACCGCGGCGGACAGGTGCCCACCTCCGGCGCTTGTGCCCCCGAGGATGCTGTTGAGGCTGGCGCCGGAGCCAGCGTAAGCCTCTCCGTACGTGGCGTTGACGCTCAAGTCCGTCGTGCCCACCGAAGTCGTGGCGACACCACCGACGACGTCGTTGGTACTCGAGAAGTCCCAGTAGTGCACAACGTTCTGGCTGAACGCGGCGGGGGCGAGGGAGAAGGCGGCCAACAGGGGGAGAGTCTTGTGATTCATCGGAGTCGAGGCGTGGAAAGGGAGGCGAGACCGGCGGGCGCCGTGAGCCCAGCGTTAGCCGGGGCGGGCGCTGGCATCGGGATCTCAGCGCTAGACTAGGCGGCCACAAGGAAAGTTGCCAGGCAACTGTTGGCCGTGGGGCGGGATCCGAATGAACCTGCCTTGATGGCGATGCAGACTGGGCTGAGCGGGCCGCTGGGCGGCATGTGAGAGGGGGCGCCCGTGCGGCCGTTGCCGCACGGG
>CAJXRJ010000833.1 GCA_913058555.1 uncultured bacterium | reverse complement strand
TGCCTAGTCTCGTGGGCTCGGAGATGTGTATAAGAGACAGGCAATGGCCCGCAAGCGAGCCGTGAAAGAGGCAGTGATGTGGTCGCCTGACTGGCAGGCCAGGCGCGGACCGTCAAAGTACCAGGACCGCCCCGAAGAATCGGCAGCGCCGTCGCCGGACCGGACCCCTGGCCTCCGAAAGGGTTGCAGAAGAGCCGTGGGGCCCCTCAGGAGCGGAGGCGGGGGTGCCGATAGAGGTGGCAACTGGTAGGCTGTCATCGCGCACACGTTCGGATCGTTGCGCTTTTCCTGCCACTTTGCGTCCCTGTCCGGCGTCCAAGTTCCGCGTCACTGTCCTGGCCCACCCGAGGCTCCTCGGAATCCATAGTGCTGAAATTCCGTATCTCCCTGGCGAATGAGCCCGGTGAAACGTACGAGGTCGACGGATTCGAAGCCGTCCTCGGCCGCGCTCCCACCTGCGACGTCGTCGTAGCGCAGAAGCACATCACCGTCAGCGGCAAACATGCCCGTGTCATGGCGGGCATCGTCGTCCTCGACCTTGGCTCCGCGAACGGCACGTTCGTGAGCGCCCAAAACGTCGCGAACGGCAATCAGGTCACGAAGGGCCAAATCGCGGGGGCCGCCGTGGCACCGAACGGCGAGTTCACGATCGGGAACTCCGTTCACGTCAACGTGGAGTGCGACGCCGTCGGCCCCATGGCGGGCTCGATGGAGGGCGCCATGGGCGGCGCCACGATCCCCCCTCCCATGGCGGGAGGGGCCGAGAGCGACCGCATCATCGAGCTCGACCGAGCCCTGAGCGACGAGCGCCAGCGCAACGAGGCCCTGAATCGCCAGATGCAGGAAGCCCTCGCCCAGGCCAGCTCCATCAGCGAGGAAACGATCCTCAACCATCCCCTCGTCCAGCAGATCATCGAGGAGCGCGACGACCTCCGCCGGCGACTGGATTCGAGCAGGGCAGAAGTCGATTCGCTGCGCACAAACGCAGGGAGCAGCGTCGAGGCTCAAAACGCCATGAACGAGGCCGAAGGGGCCCGCAGGCGCAGCGAAGAGCTCCAGGCGGAGGTCACGGACCTGCGCAAAAGGGTCGACGAGCTGCTCGACGAGAACCGCCGCGTCGCCGCCGCAGCAGGCAACCCCGCGGATATGGGGGACTCCCCCACGGATCTCCCCGGGGCACAACACGGCGCCGCCGGCTCCCTCCAAGCGGAGGTGCAGCGCCTCACCGCAGAGAACGCCCAACTCGCCCACGCCGCCTCCGAAGCCCAGGCCCAAACCGGCAGCCCGTCGGAGGTCTTCAAGAAGCTCAACGAGGAGATTCGACGTCTCAATGGGGAGCTGAAGGCGGCGAGCTCCAAGACCGCGACCCGTGGCTCCGCACCGGCAGCCGATTCCAGGCCTGCCCAGACGAAACCCGTCATGGTGGGCGGCGGGCTGGCGATCCTGAAGAAGATCGCCGACGCCGACGTCGACGCTGTTCCCCAGGACCTCGAGCGCCCGGTCGACCAGTTCTTCTACGCGGAGATGTTCCGCTTCGCGCGGACCAGCGAGCAGCTCCTCACCGACGTCGTGTGCAAGGCCCTCGAGCTCATCGGCGGCAGCACGATGATGCCCGGCCATGACCGCACGCTTCGGCCGCTGACGGCCGCCATCATCGAAAACCCCACGGAATACGGTCCGCGCAGGGAATTCGCCTCCTACGTGAAGGAGCTCCAGCGCTGGATGCTGATCGGAACGCAGATTTTCCCCGAGGCCGCCAACAAGTTCGCCGTCGAGCTTCGCGACAGCATCTCGGAGACCGCTCTGACCGCGGGCAACCCGATCCCCAGGATGCTCAAGATCTCCGGCGGCACCGACGGGGAACTCTGGCGCCGGACCCAGAAGCTGCTGAGCGATCAATCAGGGGAAGTGATTCGCGATCGAATCAGCGCCCTCGCCCGGGACTCCGCGGAACGCATGCACCCCAGCAGGTAGTCACGGCCCTCAGAGGCCGGCACGAAGCACGCGCCAGTCCGGCCGGTTTGGGGGGACGAATTTGCACCATGGGAAATGGGTAAGAATTCGCCGAACGAACGCAACGCCCGCGGGGATGCGTTGGATCAAACGCTGGAGCACACGGGGGGCCCCCTGAGCTAGCGGGGTCCCCTCCGTCCTGCTAGTCTCCCGAGTCCACTGCCCACCCGTCAGGACCGCCGGAGCCACCACCAATTGCGCCCGCAACTGCCCCTTTCGGGATCGACGGCGAGCCCCCCGCTCGCCCCTTCACTGTTCGACAACCCAGCACGCCATGCCCGTTCAACCTGTCCCCGGTCTCGGCCGCGCCCCACGCCTTCCCCGAACCTCCCCCAGGGGGCTCCAGGGGCTGAATTCGTGGCTGTCGCCCCTCCTGGGCTGCTTCGCGCTCCTCCTCCTCAGCGCCTGCACACCGACGCGGGTCACGCTGATCGCCCAGCCCCTGGCTATGGAGTCCATCGAACGCGTTTACGTGGTCGCGGGCGCAGAGTCGGTGCTCGCTGAGAAGCTGGGCGCCGAGAAGACGAGCCGCGAGGTCTTCGACTTCACGCAGACGCTCGGCCTCGAAGGCACCCAGGAAGCCGGTGCCCTGGCCTTTGTCGAGGTACGCAAGCTCTCCGGCGAGGAGCGCAGCGAAGCCCAGGCCCAAGCGGCCATGATCGGCGGCAAGGCGCCCGCCTCGAACCGCTGGCGCGTGGCGAAGCCCTCGGGCTCGAAGTGGCTGCGCACCAAGTTCGATCTCCTGGGGGACTCGATCATCGTCGAGCTCACGAAGAGCGGCTTCAAGTACAACGAAGAGATGTCCCTGGCCGTCATCGTCGGCGCCCGTGACGATCGCGGCATCTGGAAGCACTACCGCACGCGGATCCCCACAGCGGCCCTGACGCCGGGCGGATTCCTCTTCATCACGAGCGGAAAGAAGTTGACCTTCAACCTCAAAGCGGACGACAAGCCCGAGCGAGTCCTGGACCTGTCTCTTATACACATCTGACGCTGCCGACGATATGCAGTGTGT
>CAJXRJ010000832.1 GCA_913058555.1 uncultured bacterium | reverse complement strand
ACGAGATCATGCCTAGTCTCGTGGGCTCGGAGATGTGTATAAGAGACAGCGATCCGTTGGGCCAGGCGCGAGTTCAATGTCGACGAGACAAGGGTTTGGATGACCGGCTACAGCCGGGGCGGACACATGGCGTGGGACTTCGCCCTGCGCTCCGGCGACCTCATCGCGGGCGCGATCCCCCAGGCGGGAGGGCCCCTGTTCGGATCGGATCCGGCCTCCAGCCCCTTGCGCATGCTTGCGAACCTGAGGGACATGCATGTGCACTCCTTCGTGGGAGAGGAGGACCAGCCAGTCCTCCTTGGGAACCTCGCCTTGGTGGAGGCCTACGCAGCGGAGGAGGAGCTCGAGAACGTCGTGCTGGAGACACTGCCCGGGGTCGGCCACGGGATTCCCCATCAGGGTCGCCGCGACTGGTCGGACTGGGGTCGCAAAGCGCAGCGGGAACCATGGCCCACCTCCATTACGCGCGCCGCGTTTCGGCTCGAGGACGCGCAGCGGGCCTGGCTCCAGGTGACGAAGTTCAACAAGTCCGTTGTCGGCTCCTTCAAGCCCACGGTGCGAGCGCCCCGGGGCAAGACCCTCTCGCAGGCGGAGATCCGTGAGCAGGTCCTGAAAGACGCGATTCAGAAGACGTCGCTTGTGGAGGCGGAACGCAGGGAGAACGGCCGGTTCGAGGTCCGGGCACGGGGCGCCGCCAAGCTGACGATCTTGCTGAAGGAGGACTGGATGCCTGCGAAGGGCAAGAAGGTCACTGTCCGGGTCAACCGGCGCAATCAGGCCGTTCGCGTGGAGCGCTCCAAGGAAGTGCTACTACGGAACTTCGTCGAACGCTTCGACCGCACGTTCCTTCCGGTGGGTGCCGCGGCCGTAACCGTCAAGGGGCGCTAGGCCGGACGGTCAATCGAAGAGCGAGAAGCTGAAGATGGTCCCGAGGGCGTCCATCAGGTCGGTGGTGAGGCTGCGCTTCCTGGGCGCTTCGAACATCTTGGCGCGCCCGTCCCGTGGGAGGTCCTGCGTCGCGGCGGCCACCTGTCCATTCTCCGCGGCGTAATCGCGTACCAGGTGCCCGGCCCCATCGAGGCCAGAAGAGGCGCGCAGGTGCGCGCGAACGAAGGAGAGGGTGCTCTCGAGCTCCCCCTTGTCGAACCATACACCGTGGTCCTTGCAGACGTCGAGGACCACGCCGCTTGGGCGGTTTTCGTAGCGGAACATCCTGCGCTGCATGAGGTCGCTGCAGCAAAGGCACGGGACGTATTGGCGCTTGGCAGAGGGCGGTGCGCCCATGGAACGCTGGAAGACGGCCTCGGGCGCCACGACCTGCCCCGTGGTGGCGGCGTGGCGGGCGTTGGATTGCATGCGTTCGAACGCTTCACGGGAACACCATAGACCCCCGCATTCACCGCCACACTCGATGACCTCCGCCTCGGGGAGAAGGTGCACGCGTAGCTGCCCGTCGCAGCGTGGGCACGCGCCGTCCCTTGGGAGCGGCGGCAGGGCCGACGCACGCAGTTCCACGCCGCAGCCGTTGCAATGGCGGGAGTCGTTCGGAAGCCGGACGGCGCACACGGGGCAGAGGGTCGTGGCCTGCCGGTCTGCCGCGGACAGCGCCGCGCCGCAGTACATGCAGTCGGGGTCGTCGCTGCCGATCACGCCGCCGCAGTGCCCGCAGGCGGTGCCGCGCACAGTGACTTCTTTGGGCGGTCCCACGATCAGGACCGTGTCGCAGACACACTGGACCTCGTCGCCCACTTCCAGGCGCGTCACGTCGAGCTGTCTTCGGCACTTGCTGCAGCTTAGGAGGTGGATGCGCGTATTCATGGGGAAGGGCCGGCCCTGGTTGGATCGGTAGAGAGGCTCTCTCTGTCCTCGATCAAGGGGCGCAGGCCAATGAAGCCGGACCGCGCCGGCTTTTCCCCGGTCTCAATCTGATGCGCGAATCAGCTGGATGACCTCATCCAGCATCTCTCCGGACCGCAGCGTGACATCCACCGTGCGGGGCTCGAATCCTGGCGATTCGACGTGGAGGTGGATGGGGCCGGGGACACAACGCACGCCGTCGAGGACCATGGGGCCCTTCCCGTCGAGTTTGGATGCAGAGGAATAATGGCCCACGCGCCTGACCCCGGGGGTCAACCTGCCGGGGCGCCCATCACGTGTGATCGAGAAGGTGGCCGGGATCGAGCGCCCCCTGGAGTCGGTCACATCAAGGCGTACGGTGCCGGACTCTACAGGGTGGATCGGAACGCTCCGGCGCTCCCCAGCAGCGAGCGTGACATCAGCTTCAAATACGCGCTTGAACTGACGGGGACCTCCCGTCGGCAGCAGGTTCATTGCGCTGAACGTATGACCGTGCACGTGTACTGGTCCGGCGGGAACCCGGCCCACTTGGAGCGCGGAAGAGTGGCTCCGCATGGTGCGCATCGGCATCGCGAGCTCTGAGCTGCCTGGCCCGTCGATGATCACGTAATACTGAACGCCATCCGGGTATTGGCTCCCGTCCGCGAGCGGCGGGAGCAAGAGCGTGAGCTCGGCGGAATCGAGTGTGGGGAGAAGGTCGATGACCCGCTCCAGCGTCGACCCCGATGGGCCAGCGCGGAAGCTGGACTCGATCGGCTCAAAACCGTCGAAGCGAGCATCGATGGAGATGAGCTCATCCGCCGGTACGAGCATGCTGAACTCGTGATTCGTACGCTTGCCTCGGAACTCGATGTTGCGGTCTTTGAGTTCGGAGGCCCCGAACGTTGCTCGGCCTGAGAGCCCGCGGTTCAGTCCGTCGCGGAAGTTGAACTGGACCGTGCATGTGGGTGTGGACTCTGGCATCGTCATGCCCAGCACGAGTTGCTTACGCGCTGCGGGTGTGCTTTGGGGGTCAGCCTTCGGTGTGGAGGTGGCGGGCCGTACCTCCGGGGCCAAGTCTCTGCGGGGGGGACGGGCGGATGTCCGGGTGGAGATCAATGCCGTGGGGAGCGGATCGGTGGCTGGGATCCCGGGTAGCTGTCTCTTATACACATCTGACGCTGCCGACGATATGCAG